>JBQGEI010000368.1:0-3525 GCA_052039535.1 Pseudoxanthomonas sp. | reverse complement strand
CGCTTCTCGACCGCGTTGAAGATCGTGCCCTTGATCTGCACGCCGTTCTGCTCGAACCGCTTGAGCGTCAGCAGGATCTCCTTGGCCTGGTTCAGGCCGAAGCGGGTCACCAGCAGGCTCGCACCGGCGTGCGCCGCCACGATCGCCGGGTCGGTCACGGCCAGGATCGGCGGGGTGTCGACGATCACCAGGTCATAGCGCGGCGCGAGCAGTTCGAGCACCTGCGCAAAGCGCGGATGCATCAGCAGCTCGGACGGGTTGGGCGGGATGTCGCCACGCACCATGTAGTGCATGTTTGCCAGGCCGGGCACCTCGTGGATCGCCGCGTCCAGCTCGGTCTTGCCGGCCAGCACGTCAGAAAGGCCGCCGGCATGGCCCACGCCCAGCAGCTTGTGCAGCGTGCCCTTGCGCATGTCGGCGTCGATCACCAGCACGCGCTGGCCGGCCTGGGCGATCACCGCCGCCAGGTTGGCGGAGACGAAGGTCTTGCCCACGCCCGGACGCGGGCCGGAAATCGTCAGGATGTTGTTCTTGGACTCCAGCATGGCGAAATGCAGGCTGGTGCGCAGGCTGCGCAGCGCCTCCACCGCCAGGTCGGCGGGCTCGGACACCGCCAGCAGGTGCTGGCGCCCATCGGCACGGATCGTGTGCAGTCCCTTGCGGTCGCGCCCGGCCTTGGGCAACACCTTGGAATCGCTCAGCGGGATGGCTGCATACACCGGCAGGCCAAGCTCCTCGATGACCGCAGGATCCTCGATGCCGGGGTTGAGCATGCGCTGGAGGAACACCACCGCGATGGCGAGGAACGCGCCGAGAAGGGTGGCCACCATCACCACCAGGACCTTGCGCGGCTTGACCGGCTCGGAAGTGTTGGCGACCGCCGGATCCACGATCCGCACGTTGCCCACCGTACCGGCGCGGGCCACGTCCAGCTGCTGGGCCTGGTTCAGCAGGGCGGTATACAGCTCATTGCTGACCTGCAGGTCGCGGGTCAGGCGCAGCAGTTCCTGCTGGGTATCCGGCAGCTGGCCGACCTCGCGGCGGAAACCCGCCTTGCGCGATTCCAGCTCACCGAGCTGGGTAAGCAGGGCGCGGTAGGCCGGATGGCTCCGGGTGTAGCTGCGGTCCATCTCCGCCTGCTTGAGGCGCAGCTGCTGGATGCTGGTCTCGACCGCGACCTCCTGCTCCAGCAAGCCCTTGGTCTGCATGGTGATGTCGACCGAATTGGCGGTGGCCTGGTACTTGGCCATCGCTTCCTGCGCCTCCTCCACCTGTTTGCGGACGGTCGGCAGCTGGTCTTTCACGAACTGCAGCTGTGCTGCAGCTTCGGCCGAGCTGCGGTCCACGTTCTGGCGGACGTAGGCCTCGATGATCTTCTGCACCACCGCTTCGGCGCGGTCCGGATCGGTGTCCTCATAGGCAACCTGGAGGATGCCCGAATCCTTGCCCTGTTCCGATGCGCCGACCTCTTGCTGGAGCTCAACAAGCACGTCCAGGCGACGCTTCTTGACCACACTGAACTGCATGCCGGGGTTGGCGTACAGCGTACCCACCTCGGCGACAACATCACCCCGCGTTGCGGTCTCGCCCGCCTTGCCGCGAACCAGTTCGTCGCCATGCTCGTCGCGCAGGACATATCCGCCGTTCGCGTCAAGCACTTCCAGAGTCAGCTCGGTATCGACTGCGGACGCAGGTACGTCCAGGCGCTGGAATTCCAGCCGTTCGCCGCCCCACCCATAGCCTGAAAGCCCCATCACGGGGTCGGCCACCTCGCCAGGTGATTCGGGCTGGAACCGGCGGGACAGGAACCCGCCCAGCAGGGGGAACTCGCGCGGCTCAACCTCGATATCCAGGTGCAGCTGGTCCACCGCCGCGCCGACGACCGTTCTGGACCGGAGCAGCGCGATTTCGGTGGTCGCCGCCACGCTGCCGCTTCCCGCCAGCGAGGTGAGATCAGCGAGGCCCGGAATGGTAGGCATCTCCGATTCCACCTGGACCATGGCCTGCGCGCGATAGACCGGGGCGGCAAGCAGCACGTAGGCGACGCTGAGAATGAAGAACACCGCCGTGGCAGCGAGGATCCACCACTTGCGGTCCAGCAATACCCCCACAAGTTCGCGCAGGTCGATCTCGTCCTCGGTGCCAGGGGAGCCGGCAGCGGTTTCCTTGCCCATAGATCTCATTCCGTCCGTTCTGTAGAGGCCGCACGAGGCGCCCGGTTGCTTATTTGATGTAAGGCGCCCAACTGTCGACGCAGTCGTCGATCAGCCGGTAGACGTGCTCGAACGCTTCGCGACTCTGCCGATACGGATCGGGAATTTCGCGCTGGCCACGCCACTTGCCCAGCAGGAAGGTCTTGCCACTGACCTGCGGTACTTCGCGCGCGATCTTCACCTGGTGCGACTGCTCCATCACCAGAATGAGGTCGGCCGCCGCCAAGACCGAAGCGCTGGCCTGGCGCGCCTTGTGTCCATCCGGATCTATCCCGGCTTCACGCAGCAGCGCGGCCGCTTCCGGATCGACCCCCCGTCCGACCAGTGCCTGGAGGCCGGCGGATGATACTTCCACTCCCTCTCGCCCGGCGAGACGGTGCCGCATCATCAGTTCGGCGGTAGGACTCCGGCAGATGTTCCCGACGCAGACAAACAACAGCTTCTTGAACACGTAATGCCGGTCCCCGCGTCGTCCATTAGATAATTCGCCGGAGCCGAACAGCCCCGGACGCGCGCAAGCTTACCCGATGCCGACCGGCGATGCTGCAGTGCGATGATGTGAAGGTTTCGTCAAAAACCCTTAGTTTTTAATTGTTTGACACATGTACCCCGCTCGGTTTAAGGTCCGGACTGCGTAGTAGTCCGACAATCTCAGGAGTATTCCCCCATGAAGACCAAACTCACCGGTCTGGCAGTAGTCCTCGGCCTGCTCGCGCAGCCGTATGCCTTCGCCCAGGATTCCCAGCAGGATGAAGCCGGCCAGCCCGCCGGTAGCAATACCGCTGGCGCCGACGGCACCGCCACCACCGAAACCCTTCTGATCGCTGGCGGCGCGCTTGCTGCTGTTGCGCTCATCTCCGCTGCGAACGATGGCAATGGTGGCGGCAATGACAATGGTGGTGGCGAAGATCCGGATCCGGGCACCCCGGGTACGGGCGGCACCGGCGGCACCGGCGGTACCGGTGGCACTGGCGGTACCGGTGGCACTGGCGGTACGGGCGGCACCGGCGGCTGATTTCCGCCGCAACGACTGAACTCGAGGCCCGCCGGCCTTAGTCATCCGGCGGGCCTTTTTTGTGTATGGGGCGCCATGCCTCGTGCAGAACGAATGGAAGCGACATGAACCGAGCCTACCGTCCCGGCGCCCTCGCGCTGATGGCATGCATGTCCCGTTCCGGCTGCATCTGGGCGCCAGGGCAGCATCTTTCGCGCACCGAGCCGGGGCCAGGGCAGATCCGCACCTCGGGGAATGACCAGCTGGACCTGGTGGCCATCACGCCCCGGCTGATCGCGATGGAGCAGGCAGGCCGCG
>JBQGEI010000367.1:0-3949 GCA_052039535.1 Pseudoxanthomonas sp. | reverse complement strand
TGTCGGTGTAGCTGGATTTGTCACCACGTGGCATGGGTTGCTCCTTCTGCGCACCGATGCGTGCCTGCGCAGATAAACGCGGGCAGGGTAAGGCGTCCGTGAAAAGTGCGGCCCTTTCTGCATCGCCTCGAAGGCGCACGGTACCGGGCAGGGCGCCGGAAGGTTTCCTTACGGTGCCCCGATCGGAGATGGCATTGAGGTGCGTTGGCGTGCCAGGCCAGGCGCGGCCGTGGCGTACTTGGAAGGGGGAGGCGCAGTCCCGGCCCCTTGGAAAGCGCCGCGATGCAACCGTACATCCCGGGTGCCATGCGGACAGCACGGCGCGGGGAGGGCGCCGGCAGCCATGTCGCGGATCCCACGCCGGCCGTCACCGGTGCCGGCGGTCGGATGCACCGCGGGGAAGTGCCACAAAGGAAAAGCCCCGCGATGCGGGGCTTTTCCGGTGCTGCATGTGGGCTGGATGCGTGGCATCGGCCCCCGCCAGCGCGTGCTCAGCGGAAGCGGATCTCGCCGGCGAGGGTGAAGGTGTCCACGTCGATGTCCACGCCATCGATCTCGGCGGTGCGGCGGTCGTAGTTGAGGCTCAGGCCCCAGCGACGGCTGAAGTCGTAGCCGGCGCTGACGCCGAAATACGGCCTGGTGGAGCTCTCGTCCTCTTCGACGTCGAAGTCGTCCTCGCGCAGCTGCACGGTCAGGCGCGCCATGCCGGCGCGGGCGCCGACGAAGAAGCCGGTGTTGTCCGGGCCGAAGTTCTTCTTGGCCACCACGCCGACACCGGCAGTGACCAGGTCCAGGTCGTAGTCGTCGCCCAGGTATTCGGTGTACAGCGTGCCAAGGTGGCCTTCGACGCCGATGTTCGGGGTAAACCAGTAGCCGCCGCCGATGGTCACGGCGGTGTCGGACTCGCTGTCGCGGAAGCCGCCGCCGTAGTTGGCTTCGATGTCGCTGCGGCCTGCTTCGGCGCGCACGAACGGCTGGCCGGCGATGGCATCGGTCGACAGGGCGGCGAGGGCCAGGGCGGTTGCCAGGGCCAGGGTGTTCTTCATGTAGGGCTCGCAATGGTGGTTGATGGCGCCCGGTCCGGGCGGCGCGCACTGTGGAATCCGGGCTGTCCGATGTCAAGGTAGCTGCAGTGCGTGCACCGACCCGCGGTCGCGCATCGACGGCGGGCAGGGGGACTTTTCCACCCGCCACGCGGGCGCGGCGGCAGCGGATGGTTCGACGGCGCCCGCAGGCGCCGTCGGCACGTACAGAGGCCGCGCAGGTGATCGCCGCACCCGCCGTGCCGCCTCTGTCGTGGGTCAGGCCAGGGTGCGCAGCTTCGGCTCCCGGTCCCACTGGCGCAGGGCGGCCGCGGCGAGGAACGCTTCGGTGTCGGACGCATCGACGATACCGGCATCTTTTTCCACGTTTGCCGCTTCCAGCAGCGGAGCCACGCCCGCATCGTGGGCGATCGCCTTGAGGTGCGCGAAGGCGAAGGAGACGAAATCCACCGCCGCGCTTTCCTTGGCCAGGCGTTGGCCGGCCTCGGCCGACAGCACCACCGCCACCGCGTCGAAAAGTACCGAGGGCGTGCCCGCGAGCTGGCCGTCGGCGGCCTGGCGCTGCCCGTCCGAAAGCACCGCGCCACCAAGGCGCGGGGCGACCAGTTTCACCATCGCCCCGGCATCGCGCGCCGCATCCACGAGTGCACGCAGGGTGCCGGCATCGGAGCCCTGTTCGAACAGGATGCCGATGCTGCGGCCCTTGAGGGTCGGCAGGGTACGGCCGATGACCCGGACCTCCGGGGCCGGCGGCATGTCCCGGGGCGGCACCGCGCACGGTGGCGCCGGCGGCAGTTCGTCCATGCCCAAGGCGTCGGCGACGCGCCGGGCCAGGCCGGCGTCGATGTGGCGCAGGTGCCCGACCATGCGCTCACGTACCTTGGCCGTTTCCACCTTCGACAGCTCGAACACCAGGGCCGAGGCCAGGTGCGCCTGCTCGGGCGCCTCGAGGCTGAGGAAGAACATCCGCGCCTGGCTGTAGTGGTCGGCGAAGCTCTCCGGTCGCACGCGACCCTTGACACCATCATCGGCACGCGAAGCATGGCTGAGGAAGCCTGCGCGCATGTCCGCGCGCGGGCTGTCCTCCTGCAGCGAACTGGGTTCGTAATTGACCCGGCCCTTCGGGACTTCCATCTGCATGTGCCCATCGCGCTGGTGGTTGGCGAACGGGCAGCGCGGCCGGTTGACCGGGATCTGGTGGAAGTTCGGGCCGCCCAGGCGGATCAGCTGGGTGTCAAGGTACGAGAACAGCCGGCCGTGCAGCAGCGGATCGTTGGAGAAGTCGATGCCCGGCACCAGGTTGGCCGGGCAGAAGGCGACCTGCTCGGTCTCGGCGAAGAAATTGTCCGGCCAACGGTCCAGCACCATGCGCCCGATTTCCTGCAGCGGCACCAGCGACTCGGGGATGATCTTGGTCGGGTCCAGGTGGTCGAACGGGAAAGCGGCGGCCTCCTCCTCGGTGAACAGCTGCACCGCCAGGGTCCACGCCGGAAAGTCGCCAGCCTGGATGGACTCGAACAGGTCGCGGCGGTGGTAGTCGTTGTCGGCAGCCTGCAGCTTGAGCGCTTCGTCCCACACCGTGGACTGGATGCCAAGCTCCGGCCGCCAGTGGAACTTCACGAAGGTGCTGCGCCCGTCCTCGTCCAGCAGGCGGAAGCTGTGGACGCCGAAGCCTTCCATCATCCGCAGCGAGCGGGGGATGGCGCGGTCGCTCATCGCCCACATCACCATGTGCATCGACTCAGGGGTCAGCGAGATGTAATCCCAGAAGGTGTCGTGCGCGGCGGTGGCCTGGGGGAAGCCGCGGTCCGGCTCCGGTTTCACCGAGTGCACCAGGTCCGGGAACTTCATGGCGTCCTGGATGAAGAACACCGGGATGTTGTTGCCGACCAGGTCGTAATTGCCTTCGCTGGTATAGAACTTGACCGCAAAACCGCGCGCGTCGCGCGGGGTGTCGATCGAGCCTTTGCTGCCGGCCACGGTGGAAAATCGGGTGAACACCGGCGTGCGCTTGCCCACTTCGGTGAACAGCGTGGCGCGGGTGTATCCGGCCAGCGAGCGGGTGAGCTCGAAATAGCCGTGGGCCGCCGAGCCGCGTGCATGCACGATCCGCTCGGGTATGCGCTCGTGGTCGAAGTGGGTGAGTTTCTCGCGGAGGATGAAGTCCTCCAGCAGGGTCGGGCCGGCCGGGCCCTGGCGCAGCGAGTTCTGGTTGTCGGCGATCACCACGCCCTGGTTGGTGGTCAGCGGTGGATGGGTGCCATCGGCCTGCTGCTGCAGCTCATCGCCGCTGCCACGCGGCTCGTCGCCAGGACCTGCGGATCGGGAGGGCGGGGTCCCGCAGGCAGGGGAAGGCGGGGGCGCGTGGCTGGCCATCGGTGGCGGGCTCCAGGGACAAGGAAGCCTGGATCGTCATCGAGGGCGCGTCTGCCAGGTGCGCAGAAAATGCGAAGGCGAGGTGAAGCGGCGTGCCCGGCGCCGGGGGAGCACACGGGCACGCCGGCGCGGGCTCAGCCCTCGTCGTCCTTGAATTCCTCCAGCGGGATGCAGGCGCAGAACACGTTCTTGTCGCCGTAGACGTTGTCCACGCGCGCCACCGGCGGCCAGTACTTCTGCTTCTTCAGCGACGGCAGGGGGAAGGCCGCCAGCTCACGCGGATAGCCGTGCTTCCACTCGCTGCCGGAGACCTGCAGCGCGGTATGCGGGGCGTGCCTGAGCGGGTTGTCCTCGCGGTCCATGCGGCCTTCCTCGATCGCACGGATCTCCTCGCGGATCTGGATCATCGCGTCGATGAAGCGGTCCAGCTCGTGCTGGGACTCGCTCTCGGTCGGCTCGACCATCAGCGTGCCGGCCACCGGGAAGCTCAGGGTCGGGGCATGGAAGCCGAAGTCGATCAGGCGCTTGGC
>JBQGEI010000366.1:0-3554 GCA_052039535.1 Pseudoxanthomonas sp. | reverse complement strand
CGCTGCGGTACACGTTGATGGTATGGCTAGAGACAGCCCTCGAGTCTGGTGGAGCCAGGCGGGATCGAACCGCCGACCTCCTGCATGCCATGCAGGCGCTCTCCCAGCTGAGCTATGGCCCCACAGGCAACAACCCGGAGGCTGTTGCGGTACCGCTTGAATATGGCGTCCCCACGGGGATTCGAACCCCGGTCGCTACCGTGAAAGGGTAATGTCCTAGGCCTCTAGACGATGGGGACAATCGTCGCTTCAACAGCCACAAGGCTGATTGGTGGAGCCAGGCGGGATCGAACCGCCGACCTCCTGCATGCCATGCAGGCGCTCTCCCAGCTGAGCTATGGCCCCACGAAGCTGAGGGCGCGAATCTTAGCCAGTCCCGGTGACTTCCGCAAGCGTTTCCTCCGGCATTGCATCCACCAGCGGACGCAGTTGCGGATCCAGCGCGACGCGCTCGTCAAACACGAAGCAGCGGCCCTCGTACCCCTGCCCGCCCACCTGCTCGAACCAGCCCAGGATGCCGCCATCGAGCTGCAGTACGTTGTCCATGCCGTCCTGGCGCATCCACAGCGCCGCCTTCTCGCAGCGGATGCCGCCGGTGCAGAAACTGACCACCGTGGCCCCGGCCAGCGCCTGGCGATGTGGCTGCAAGGCCACGGGCAGTTCGGTGAAGCGGCTGATGGGCAGCGTCAGCGCATCCTTGAACGTGCCGTACTCGATTTCCTGGGTGTTGCGGGTGTCGAGCATCACCACCGGACGGCCGGCGTCGTCGCGCCCGCCCTGGGCCAGCCAGCGCGCAACGGTCCGCGGGTCCACCGCGGGCGCGCGCTGGCCCTGGGCAAGTGGCGTGGCCTGCGGCTCGCGGAAGCTGATGATCTCCGGCTTGACCTTCACCTTCAGCCGCGCGAACGGCACCGACGCGCTGTGGCTGTACCTGGGCTGCAAGGCTGCCAGGCGTGGATCGGCGCGCAGCGCGTCGACGAAAGCGCGCAGCGCGGCATCCGGACCGGCGAGGAACAGGTTGATCCCCTCTTCGGCGACCAGGATCGTGCCCCTGAGCCCGGCATCGCCGGCGGAATGTTCGAGCTGCGCGGCAAGCGCGTGCGGGTCGTCGATGGTGACGAACAGGTAGGCGGCGAGATTGAGCATGGCGCCATTGTAAGGCGCCGCCGCCGGCCGCCTCAGCGCAGCAGCCACCATGGCAACGCCAGGGTCAGGGCGATGATCGCCACGATCGCCAGCAGGCGTGGGAGCATGTAGCCGGGGCGGCTGCGGAGCAGCTGCAGGAAGGTCTCTTCCTCGCCGCGCCGGCGACGCTCCAGCGCCTGGGCGCGGGCGTGGGTACGGCGCTGCTGCTGGTAGATATCGAGCACGTCGCGGGCGCGCGGATACTCGTCGGCATCGCGCAGCCACAACGCCGGCGCGGACAGGCCGAGCAGTCCCGCTTCGGTCTCGTACCAGCCAAACCCGTGCTGTTCGAGCAGGGCACGCACCTCGGCGGCCTCGTCCTCGGGAACGTTGCGCAGGGAAAACAGCAGCTTTGCCATGCGCGCCATGATACGCGGCCGTCGCCGCGGCCGTTGCGGAGGTTTACCCTTGCACCCCCGTCACGGATCCCGCCCGCCATGCGCCGCCTGCTGCTGACCTGCCTCATCCTCCTGTGCTCCCTCGTGCTGGCCGCCTGCAGCGAGCCGGGCCCGCCGCCGGGCGGCTCGGTCGCGGCGCTGGAGCGTATCGACCAGGTCGCCGGCGACGGCGCGCTGGCGACCCCGGGCAGCAAGGTCACCGTCCACTACACCGGCTGGCTGTACGACGAGCGCGTGCCCGAGCGGCGCAGCCGCAAGTTCGACAGCTCGCTGGATCGCGGCGAGCCCTTCAGCTTCCTGCTGGGCGCCGGCCAGGTGATCCGCGGCTGGGACGAGGGCGTGGCCGGCATGCGCGTCGGTGGCAAGCGCACGTTGAGGATCCCCGCGGACATGGGTTACGGCAAGCGTGGGGCCGGCCGGGTCATCCCGCCGCACGCCTCGCTGGTGTTCGAGGTGGAGCTGCTGGACGTGGAGGCGCCCTGATCCTTGGAGGGCGTCGTGACATCCCTGCCGGGCCTTGCGATCGTCGGCGGCGGGCCGGCCGGCCTGATGGCCGCCGAGGTCGCCCGCGCCGCCGGCGTGGAGGTGGACCTGTTCGACGCCAAGGGCTCGGTCGGGCGCAAGTTCCTGATCGCCGGCAAGGGCGGGCTCAATCTCACCCACGCCGAACCGATGGAGGGTTTCGCCAGCCGCTACGGCATGCGCCAGGCCCAGGTCGCGTCCTGGCTGGGTGAATTCGGCGCCGACGCCCTGCGCCAGTGGGCGCGCGGCCTGGGCGTGGACACCTACGTGGGCAGTTCCGACCGTGTGTTCCCGCTGGACCGCAAGGCCGCGCCGCTGCTGCGTGGCTGGGTGCGACGGCTGAAGGACCAGGGCGTGCGCTTCCATGTGCTGCACCGCTGGCAGGGCTGGGATGCCGATGGCGCCCTGTGCTTCGACACGGCCGCGGGCCGGCGCCTGTTCCGCGCCCCGGCCACGGTGCTGGCCATGGGCGGCGGCAGCTGGCCGCAACTGGGCTCCGACGGCGCCTGGGTCGACCTTCTGGCAGGACGCGGCGTGGAGGTGGCCCCGCTGGCGCCGTCCAACTGCGGGTTCGACATCGGCTGGAGCGAACACTTCGCCAGCCGCCATGCCGGCGCGCCGCTGAAGCCCGTGATCGCGCACTGGCAGGACGCCGGCGGCGCCGCGCACGCGCTGCAGGGCGAATGCGTTGTCACCGCGACCGGCATCGAGGGCAGCCTGGTGTATGCGCTGTCGGTCCCGCTGCGCGATGCGATCGCGCGCGATGGGCGGGCGGTACTGGCACTGGACCTGGTGCCGGGCCGCGACCTTCAGCGGCTGCGCGCCGAACTGGGCCGGCCGCGCAATGGACGCAGCCTCAGCGAACACCTGCGCCGCCAGGCCGGCATCAGCGGGGTGAAGGCCGCGCTGCTGCGCGAGGTGCTGCATGCGACCGAGCTGCAGGACATGGACCGGGTCGCCGCGGCACTCAAGCGCCTGCCCCTGGTGCTGAAACGGCCGCGCCCGCTGGCCGAGGCGATCAGCAGCGGCGGCGGCGTGCGGCTGGAGGCCCTGGACCCGGACCTGATGTGCACCGCCCTGCCCGGCGTGTTCTGCGCCGGCGAGATGCTGGACTGGGAGGCACCGACCGGCGGCTACCTGCTCACTGCGTGCTTTGCCAGCGGCCTGGTGGCCGGGCGTGGCGCGGCGCGCTGGACACACGCGGTCGCTGGCTGACCTGGGCCGTCGGGTACCGCGCCGGTCCAGGGGCACCACGCGGCCTGCCTGCCGCGACCGCACCAACCGGCACGCCGCGACGGCCGTCGGCCATGCCCGGACCGCGTTGCATGGCGCAGGCACCGGCCCGGCGTCGCGGCCGCGGTGGCGGCGGGCCCTGCCCTGCCCACTACCCGGGTGCGCGCAAGCGCAGTACGCCCCGCGGGGGGGGGGTGACGCGTCGAACTGGCGCCG
>JBQGEI010000365.1:0-2751 GCA_052039535.1 Pseudoxanthomonas sp. | reverse complement strand
ACCGCCTCCCAGGCCTGGGCCTGGTGCGCGTACAGCTGCTCCACGCCGCGCGCGCGCAGGGCCGCGGCCAGGGGTCCGGGCAATCCTTCCGGCAGTGGTGCGTAGCGGCCCTCGCGGCCGGGCTGGACGAAGTGGCCGGTGACCCGGCCCTGGTATTTGCCGGCCAGGCGCACGGCGAAGCTGGCGCCATCGCCGGCGGGTACGGGCAGGGCGGGCGGATCGAACGCGGAAAGCGGGGCGAGTGCGGACATGGCGGATCCGTCGGGAGCGCCCGGTTGTACGGGGAATCCGTCTCAACGAGTGCGACGCGGCGAGGCGGCACCTGTCTGCTTCAGGCTGGCGGCGCCCGCCGCCGCCATGCACCATCGGCACGGGTTGCCGGGGGAGAACGTGATGCGGAGCCGGGCGTGGATCACGGGCCTGCTGGCGACACTGGCCGGCGGCGCGGTGCAGGCGGAGACCTGGCACTGCCGCAACGACGTGGAGGTGCAGTGCGGCGCGGACGGCTGCAGCGCCGCCGCCGAAGGGGGCTTCACCCCGATGGACCTGGCCTTCGCCGAGGACGGCGGGCTGTCACTGTGTGCCGACAGCGGCTGCTGGGAAGGCAATGGCGATGTGCTGGCGCGCGCGCCCTGACGGGTGGTGGGCGCGCGCGGGCTGCCGTGGTCGGATCCGCACGGCGGTCCGGACCGGACGGGCGACCTGCTGGTCGCCTTCGACCCGATCGACCGCGTGGCCCTGGTCAAGGCCGGCGGCTGGGCGCTGCCGATGCACTGTGCGCCGGCAGCGCGTGGGAACGGTGACGCGAGATGAGCCGCGCCGCCATCCTCCGGCTCAGTGGCCCTGCGGAACCTTGAGCACCGCTTCCAGTGCCGGCTTGGGCTGGCGGTCGCGGTCGAACAGCAGCGGGTAGTTGGTGCGACCGGGGATCGGATAGCCGTTCTTCCAGGACATGTCGTCGGCCACGCCCCACACCGCGACCCGGGCCAGCTTGTCGGCCTTGCGGTGGAAGATGGCGAACAGCTCCGCGTACCGGTCGGTGAGCTGCTGCTGCACGTCGGCCGGCAGGCCGTCGCGGTACGGATCCAGGAATTTCCTGAACTCCGGCAGCTGGAACTGCGGATGCATCATGCCCTGGCCGATGATCTGGCCTTCCTTCGTCAGCGGAAGCACGTCCACGTCCAGCTCGGTGATCATCACCTTGACCCCGGCGGCGTGGTAGGCGTCGATCGCCGCCTCGATGTCGGCGGTGGAGGGGAAATTCAGGCCCCAGTGGCCCTGGATGCCCACGCCGTCGATGCGGATGCCGTGGGCCTTGAGCATCTCCACCATGCGCACGATGCCGGCCACCTTCTCCGGGCGCCAGGCGTTGAAGTCGTTGTAGTACAGCTCGGTGCCGGGCGCGGCCTCGGCGGCGAAGCGGAACGCGTCGCGCACCAGGGCATCGCCGTCGCCACCGTAGCCGCGCACCCAGGTGGTGTCGCGGTAGTTGCCGTCCTCGCCGATCTGCTCGTTGACCACGTCCCAGGCGTGCACGCGGCCGGCGTAGCGGCCGGCGACGGTGGCGATGTACTGGCGCATGCGCTGAGCCAGCGCCTGTTGCGGCAGCGGCTGGCCGTCGGCGTCCTTGAAGAACCACTCCGGGGTCTGGTTGTGCCAGACCAGGGTGTGGCCGACGATGAACATGTCGTGCCTGCGGCCGAATTCGACGAATTCATCGGCGGCGCTGAAATCCCAGCTGTCGGGCGTGGGATGCAACACCTCGACCTTCATCGAGTTCTCCAGGGTGATGGAGTTGAAGTGCCGCTTCACCAGCGCCTGCGAGGCCGCGTCCTCGCCGCGGACGATCCCGTCGTTGACCGCGGTGCCGAGCAGGAAGTCATCGCGGTACGCCTCCTTGAGCGTGGCCGGCGGCGCGGCGAACGCGGTGCCGCAGGCCAGTGCCAGCGCGGCCAGCAGGGCGGTACGGGAGCGGATCATGGGTTACCTCCGGCTTCGGTTGCGGATCCGCGCATCAGGGCGCGCGGCAGGTGGCGGTCATGGCATCGGTGGCTGTCAGTGTGCATTGCCGGCCTGCTCCACGCGCAGCTCCAGCGTGGCGCCCTCCAGGCCGCTGGCCTCCACGCGCACGCGCGCGGGCCCCTCGCCGCCGGGCAGGCCGCGGACGATGGCCAGTGCCAGGCCACTGAAGGCATTCCGTTCCGCAGACGGAAAGGGCGTCAGGTCGCGCGGATCGCCATTGTCGGTGGCCACGAGCTCCGCGGCACCCTCAACCTGGAAGTGCACGCGGGTGTCGGCATCGGGGACCGGGCGTCCTGCTGCATCCAGTACGCGCAAGGTGAGGAAGGAGAGGTCGCGGCCATCGTTGCCGATGCGTGCGCGATCGGCCTCCAGCGCCAGGCGTGCGGGTGCGCCGGTGGTCTCCACCGTGGTGGACGCCCAGGGCGTGCCATCGCGCCAGGCCTGCACGCGCAGCGTTCCCGGCTGGTAGACCACCTCGTCCCAGCGCAGCCGGTACTCGTAGGCACCCTTCTTCTTTCTGCCCTGGGAGACGCCGTTGACGAACAGCTCGGCCTCATCGCCGGAGGTGAACACGTGCACCGGCGTGACCTGGCCCTCGCGTCCGGGCCAGTTCCAGTGCGGCAGCACGTGGACCATCGGCAGCTCCGGCCGCCAGCGCGACTGGTAGAGCCAGTAGCGGTCCTTGGGGAAGCCGGCCAGGTCGATGATGCCGCTGTAGGAGCTGCGCGA
>JBQGEI010000364.1:0-4297 GCA_052039535.1 Pseudoxanthomonas sp. | reverse complement strand
CGCTGGCGTCGGGCACCTGCAGCTGGCCGGCCAGGGCCGGGCCATCGACCTGGACCGACAGCGCACCGGCGGCCGGGCGCAGCTGCAGCCGGGCCTGCGGGAACTCCCCGCCCAGCAGGTGCAGGCGATCGGCCAGCACATCCACCCGGCGCAGTGGCATGTCGCCATCGCCCCCGCCGCGCGACAGGCCGATCCATTCCAGCGCATCCAGCTCGCCGGTGCGCCCGCCCACCACCATCCCGCTGGCGGGCGGCTCGGCCGCCACGGTGTCACTGCCCAGGGTCACCTGCACGCCGGTGGCGCCGTTGTGCTGGCGCGCGCGCAGGGCCAGGCGCTGGCCGAAGGCCACGTCGATCGGGCCACTGCCGAAGGGCAGGCCCACCTGCACCTTCGCGGCCAGGGTGCCGGCGGCGGGCTTGGCCAGCGGTGCGGGGAGGTCCAGCGCGGTACCGTCCAGGTCCGAGTCCAGGCGCAGGCGCGCGGCCGGTGCCCCGGCCACCGCGGTGGCCGGCACGGTCAGGCCCAGGTTCCAGTGCGAACGGCCATGGATGTAGGGACGCAGCCAGCCCAGCTCGGGCGCGCGCGCCAGCAGGCGGGCCGCGTCCATCCCGGCGCCCAGCCCGGCCTCGAACGCATGGGCCGGGTCGCGCACGTGGCCGGGGCCGGCGCGCAGCTCCAGCACGCCGGGCGTGCCTTCGTAAGCCACCGACAGCGCCGGGGCGCTGAAGCCATCGCCGTCGTACCGCACCTGGCCGTGCACGCCATCGAAGGCCAGCTCCCAGCGCTTCTCCACCAGGCGTGCGCCGGCCAGCTCGACGCTGCCCGAAACACGCGCCGGCTGGCCGTCCTTCAGCGGCAGGTCCAGGGCGAAGGCGGTCCGTGCCGGGCCCGAAGCCTCCAGGTTGTCCAGGGTCTCTGCCTGTGCGCGGTAGAGCGGGCTGGCACGCAGCAGGCCGGCGAAGGCGCCGGCGTCGGCGGCGGCACTGGCACGCACACGCAGCGGCGCGTCGCCATAGTCGGCGATGCCGGCCTCGAAGCGTTCCACCGGCACGCCGCCCAGCTGGCCGCGGCCGCGCACCTGGAAACCGTTGCCCACGAAGGCCACGTCCGCGCGGGTGGATTCCAGCGCCGGCCATTCGGCCTGGAAGCGGAAGCGGCCGTCCTCGATCCGGCCGCGGGCGTCGAACAGGCCGTTGCGCTCCACGAACGGCCAGTCGTCCAGATCCCCGGCCACCAGCGCGCGACCCTCGCGCACGGTGCCGTCCTCCAGCGCCATGTCCAGCCACTGCACCGCCGCCGGCGGCATCGACTGGCGCAGCCAGAACTTCTTGGCCGCCGGCACCGCCGCGTCGTCCAGTTCGGCAGCCACGTCCATCCACGGCCGGCTGCCGTCGCCCTGGAACCGCAGGCCGCCGCGGAGGCGGGCGCCGTAGTCGCTGGCGCGGATGGCCAGGTCCGGGGTGCCGACCTGCCAGCCGGCGCCGTCGCGCCAGGCCATCACGTGGCCGTCCAGGCGCACCTCGTGGGCCACGCCGAAGCCCCCGGGCCAGTCCAGCCGCAGCGGCGTGCCCGGGTCCAGCGCCAGGTGCAGGCCCTCGCCGTCTCCCTCGAAGCTGCCGGCCAGCCCTTCCAGCCCCGGGGCGCGGCCGACCGCCGCGAATCCGACCCCGTCCAGCCGCCCCTGCACGCGCAGCGGACCGTCGCGCCGGCCGGCCAGCTCCAGCGAGGCCAGGCGGGCGCGCGGGGCCGCGTCCAGCAACCAGGCGCGGCGCGCGTCGGGCAGCCGGTCGGACAACGCCAGCACCCCCAGCAGCGGGGCCAGCTCCAGTTCCGGCACCTGCAGCGCGTACTGGCGCCCGCCGGCCAGCAGCAGTCCGTCCAGTGCCTGTTCGCCGGCGCCGCTGGCCAGCCGCAGGCGCGGCGCATCCAGCCGCCACCCGCCGGACACCAGACGCCAGGTCGCGGCACCGGACAGGGCCGCGAACCGCTGGTGCGGACGCTCGCGCCCGGCCAGCGGAGCGCCGGCCAGGTCCAGGCCGCGCAGCTCGAAGCGGGTGGTCGCCAGCACCACGCGGCGGCCGCGCAGCTCGGCCCAGGCCTGGACGCGACCGCTGTCGATGGCCGGCTCGATGCCGGTGCGCGCCAGCAGGGGGGACCACGCCGCCAGTCCCGCCGCATCCAGGTCCAGCCAGGCGCGGCCGTCGCCACTGCCGCGGTCGAAGGCCATGGCCAGCGCCAGCGGCGCGCCGCCCTCCTGCATCCAGCCATGCGCGCCGGCACGCACCTGCGGGCCGTCCACCCGCAGGCGCAGGTCGATGCGCGGGATGCGCAGGCGGATGCCCAGTTCCGGCGCGTCCACGTCCAGGCGCCCGCCGATCACCTGCAGCTCGCCGAGGCCTTCCAGATACTCGAGGGGGTCACCCTGCGCGGCAGGGTCGGCCAGCGGCAGGCCACGCACCGCCCAGCGTCCGTCCGGTCCGCGCTGGAGCGCCAGCGACGGGCCGCGCAGGCGCAGCTCGGTGAAGGAGCGGCCCGGCAGCAGCCCGGCATACAGCGACACCAGCACCTCGGCCTGGCCGACGTGCACGCCGCCGCCCTCGGCCCCGGTGCCGCCGATCCGCAGCCCGTCCAGTTGGAGCAGCGGGCCGCGGCGGGTCCAGCGCGTACGCACCTGCTCGAACGCGACCGGCCGCCCGGCCACGTCGCTGAGCCAGGCGGCGATCCGCTGCGGATGGCGCTCGGCCAGCGGCAGCAGCTGGCTGGTGGCACCCACCCCCAGGGCCACGGCGATCAGGCACATCGCGATCCCGTAGCCGGCCCAGCGGCGGATCCGGCGCAGGCGGTGGCGCAACGGCGGGCCGCTCATCGGCGACCGGCCCGCGCACACACGCCGACCGCGGCAGGCGCCCTGGCGCCCCCCGTGTCCGTGCCCGTCCTGGCATGGTCCGTCCCTGTGGTCCCCGCGCTAGAGCAGGACCACATCGAACTGCTCCTGGAGGTACTGCTCGTCCGCCTGGAAGCGGATGGTCTTGCCGAGGAACTCCTCCAGCTCGGCCACCGCGGCCGACTCCTCCTCGGTGATGCGGGCCACCACCTTGGACGAGGCGATCACCAGCAGGCGCGCGGCCTCGAACTGGCGCACCGCGCGGGTGATCTCGCGGAAGATCTCGTAGGTCACCGTCTCGGCGGTCTTGACCGAACCGCGGCCGCTGCAGTTCGGGCAGGTTTCCGACAGCTGCCGCTCGAGGCTCTCGACGGTGCGCTTGCGGGTCATCTCCACCAGGCCCAGCGGCGAGAAGTCGTAGACCGTGGTCTTGGCGTGGTCGCGGGCCAGCGACTTCTCCAGCGTGCGCAGCACCTGGCGCCGGTGCTCCGGATCGGTCATGTCGATGAAGTCGATGATGATGATCCCGCCCAGGTTGCGCAGGCGCAGCTGGCGGGCCACCGCCTGCGCGGCCTCCAGGTTGGTGCGGTACACCGTCTCCTCGAGGTTGCGCTGGCCCAGGAACGAACCGGTGTTGACGTCGATCGTGGTCATCGCCTCGGTCTGGTCGATGACCAGGTAGCCGCCGGACTTCAGCGGCACCTGCTTGTCCAGCGCGCGGCCGATCTCGTCCTCGACCCCGTACAGGTCGAAGATCGGGCGGTCGCCCGAATACAGCTCCAGCTTCTCGGCCAGCACCGGCATGTACTTGGCCACGAACGCCTGCAGCCGGTCGTAGGTGTCGCGCGAGTCGACCCGCACCTTCTCCACGTCCTTGCGGATCAGGTCGCGCACCGAGCGCAGCGGCAGGCTCAGGTCCTCGTAGATGATGGTGCCGGCGGCCGCCTCGCGGCCGCGCCGCTCGACCACGTTCCATACCCGCGACAGGTAGGCGATGTCCTCGGCCAGGGCCTCGGCCGGCTGGCCCTCGGCATTGGTGCGGATGATGTAGCCGTGGCCGCCATGGCTGGCGGCCAGGTCGGAGACGAGGGTCTTCAGGCGCAGGCGCTCGGCCTCGTCCTCGATCCGCGCCGACACGCCGACGGTGCGCGACTGCGGCAGCAGCACCAGGTAGCGGCTGGGAATGCTGATCTGGGTGGTCAGCCGGGCGCCCTTGCTGCCGATCGGGTCCTTGACCACCTGGACCACGATCTCCTGGCCGTCACGCAGCAGCTCGACGATCGACGGCGGGGCCAGCGGCTGCGGCGGGGCATCGTCGGCCAGCCCGGCATCCACCGGCGCCGGGCGGACCACGTCGTTGGCGTGCAGGAACGCCGCCCGCTCCAGGCCCACCTCGACGAACGCCGCCTGCAT
>JBQGEI010000363.1:0-3469 GCA_052039535.1 Pseudoxanthomonas sp. | reverse complement strand
CATGGCGCTGGCCAACATGGAGGGCAAGGGCTCGCCTTTCGACACGTTGTCGCGGCGCGAGCTGGAGGTGGCGATGCTCCTCGTGCAGGGCATGCGACAGGAAGTGATCGCCCGGCGCCTGGCCCTCAGTGCCAAGACCATTAACACCCACAAGTCGCGGTTGTTCGAAAAGGTCGGGGTGCAGGACAGCATCGCACTGGCGCGCCTGGCCGCGATGTACGGCCTGATGGACCCGAGCCAGGCCATCTAGGCACCCCCCCGGAACGCACGTCCGCCGGTGAAGCGGGTGGACGGATCGTCGCAAGGCGACGGTCGCGCACCGCCTGCCTGCGGCAGGGCGCCACCGCCATCCCGTGTCCCCGCCCGATGCCGGTTCCCAACGGTCTGGCAGTCCACCACGTGCGCATGGTCGGCATCCGCGACCTTTCACGAGCATTCTCCGGACTGGCCCGGGCAGGCGGGTACGACCGACGCAACCGGCAACGGACAACCGCGCGCTGCCCGGCATCCGGAGCCAGACGGGGTCCCGGCGGTGGCCTGTGCGGGTGTGGAGCGAGCGCAGCGGTGGCGGGTGTGCATCCGGTCGCGGCGCTGGCGTCGCGGCCGGATGCTCGATGGCGTGGGCCAGCCGCGGGAAACAGAAGGCCCGCCGGAGGGCGGGCCTTCTGTAGGTACGTCCGCGGGTCAGCCCTGCGGGCGCGACCCGTCCCCCGACACATCGGCGTCCGGCTCTGGGGCTTCGGTCTTTGCCTGCTCCGCCCGCGCATCCGTACCGGTGTCGCCGTGCTCCACGCCGTCCGCACCGCCGTCAGCGGCACGCGGGGTGGCATGGGGCGCCAGCTTCTCTAGCACGTCGCCCTCGGGCAGCTGGTCGAACAGGCCGGCCGTGGTGAACGGCGAGGCAGCCGTGGAGGAGGGGGCATCCGGGACGGCCTCCGCATCGGCGTCAGCGGAGGCAACCGCCGTTTCGGCTTCCTGAGCGGCTGGCGCGCCATCCGGCTCGACATCCGCTGCCTGGATCGCCGCCGCCGGCGCTTCGGCAGGTGCGTCCACCGCGACGGCGGCCGCATCGGCCGGGGTCGGGAAGTCCTGCACCGGCTCCACTCCCGCAATGGCCTGTGCAGCGGCGTCGACCGCCGCGGTTTCAGCCTGCGGTTCGGGGGTCGTCAGCGCAGTGACGCCCTGCGGGCTTGCTGCGGACGTCGGATCCGGCGTCACGGCAGGCGCGGTCGGACCGGCGGAAGCCGGGTCGGCAGCCGCGTCGGAGCGGACCGCCGCGGCGGGTTCACCCATTGCGTCTTGCCCGGCGCTGGCGTCCGGTGCCCGAGACTCAGCCTGGATGACCGGGGTGGAGGGGCTCTCCACGCTCGCTGCGGCCGGCGCCTTGGCCGGGGCAGGCGGCGCAGGCAGGTCGTCGAACTCGAACTCCGGCTGGTCGGCGGATGCCACCGGGCTGGCCTGCGCCGGGGTATCGCCGAACTCGTCGTTCTCCTCGCCCTCGGCATCCTCGGCCTGGTCCTGGCCGGCGTCGATCCCGGCGCCCTCGGCGGCGGTCCCACGACGGCGGCGGCGGCCACCGCGACGGCCGCGACGACGGCGGCTGCCGCCTTCGGCCGAGGCGCCTTCATCGCCCGGAGCACCGTTCTCGGTCAATGCCACGCCCTCGGCTTCGACCGGCGCGGTGTCCGTGGCGGCAGGCGAGATGTCCGGATGCGGCACGGCTGCTGCCGCCGCCACGGCGCTGGTCACCAGCGTCGTCTCCGGATCGGCCGTGGTGCGGACCGACTGAGCCGGCTCCTCGCCACGCGGGCGCGCCGGGGGTGCGGTACGGGCGATTGCCGCCGCCTCGGTGGATTCGGCCGGCTGCTGGCGCGGCGGACGCTGGCCCTGCGGCTTCTTCGGCCGCTCTCCGGACGCCGGCGCCTGGCTGCCGCGCTCCTGCTGGCCACCGCGGGGCTGCTGCGACCCCTTCTCCTGCTTCTCCGGACGCTCCTGCTTCGGCGACTGCGCGGCGCCTTGGGGGGCGCCCTGCGGGTTGCCGCCCTTGCCCTGGCCACCACGCTTGCCGCGACCGTTGCCGCCCTGGGCGGGCTGGCCGTTGCCGGCGTCGCGGTCACGGCGCGGACGCTCGCCACGGTTGCCGCGGCCTTCGCCCTGGGGGCTGGCGGGGGTGCGTGCGGGCCTGGCCGGCGCCGGGGCCGGATCGACCGCACCGAACAGGCGCTTGAGGAAGCCGACCACGCCGCCACCGGGGGAAGCCGGGGCGGCCGTCGCCACTGGTGCGGGCACCGGCTGCGGCACAGGCGCCTCTTCGCGCTCCTCGCGCACCGGCGCCGGGCGCGGCGGTGCCACCCGGGTGACCGCTGGCGGCGGCGGGATGTTGAGCTGGGCCTTGGTCAGGGCGTGGACCGGCAGCTTGCGCGGGGTGCCGCGCTGGTAGCTCGGCCGCGTGCTTTCCTCGCCCAGCTCGTTCTCGCGCAGGCGCGTGACTTCATAGTGCGGGGTCTGCAGCTGCTCGTCGGCGACGATGATGATCGGCGCGTCGTGCCGGGTCTCGATCTCGCGCAGGGCGCTGCGCTTTTCGTTGAGCAGGTAGTTGGCGATCTCCACCGGTGCCTGGACCAGCACCTGCCCGGTGTTCTCCTTCATCGCGTGCTCCTCGGCGACGCGGATGATGGACAACGACAGCGACTCGATGCTGCGCATGCGGCCGTGGCCCTCGCAGCGCGGGCAGACGATCTGGCTGGACTCGCCGAGGCTGGCGCGCAGGCGCTGGCGGCTCATCTCCAGCAGGCCGAAACGGCTGATGCGGCCGATCTGCACGCGCGCGCGGTCGTACTTGAGCGCGCCCTGCAGGCGGTCCTCGACCGCGCGCTGGTGCTTGGAGGAGGACATGTCGATGAAGTCGATCACCACCAGGCCGCCCAGGTCGCGCAGGCGCAGCTGGCGGGCCACTTCCTCGGCCGCCTCCAGGTTGGTGTGGAAGGCGGTCTCCTCGATGTCGCCACCCTTGGTGGCGCGCGCGGAGTTTACGTCGATCGCGGTCAGGGCCTCGGTCTGGTCGATCACCAGGGCGCCGCCGGAGGGCAGGCGGATGGTGCGCTCGTAGGCGTTCTCGATCTGCGACTCGATCTGGAAGCGGTTGAACAGCGGGATATCGTCGGTGTAGTGCTTGAGCTTGCGCAGGGTCTGCGGCATCACCTGTTCCATGAACTGGCGTGCGTCCTGGTACATCTCCTCGGTATCGACCAGGATCTCGCCGATGTCATTGCGCAGGTAGTCGCGCAGGGCGCGGATGATCAGCCGCGACTCCTGGTAGATCAGGAACGGGGCCGGCTTGCTCAGCGCGGCCTCGGCGATCGCACGCCAGGCGGCCAGCAGGTAGTCCAGGTCCCACTGCAGCTCTTCCGCGTCGCGGCCCACGCCGGCGGTGCGGATGATCACGCCCATGTCGTCGGGGATGTTCAGC
>JBQGEI010000362.1:0-2389 GCA_052039535.1 Pseudoxanthomonas sp. | reverse complement strand
CGCACCGAGGCGCTGATCCGCGCCGAGCCGTCCGGCTGCGCATCCAGGCTGCCGCGGCCTTCGCTCAGCACCAGGCCCAGCGCCGGCAGCTCGCCGGTGAAGTCCTCCAGCAGCAGCTGGCCGCCCAGGGCAGGGTTGCCGCGGGTGCCGCGCAGGCTCACGTGTCCGCGCAGCACGCCCTGCGGCCGCACCAGGTCCGGAGAGAACAGCTCCAGCCAGAACAGGCGCGACATGTAGGTGTAGATCTCGCCGGTCAGCGGCGAGCCCGGATCCCAGCCGGTGGACAGGCGTGCGTCGAGGTAGCCGTCGCCCTTGAAGCCGCTGCCCACCCTTCCCTGGATGCCGCGCGGGTCGAACTCCAGGTCCAGGCTGAAGTTGTCATAGCGGATGATCTCGCGGCGGGTGCGGTCGCCAAGGCGCAGGCCGCCATCGGCCGAAGCCAGGTGCACGCCGCCGGTCCAGCGGCCGCCCTGCGGACGGATGCTCGCCTCCAGTGACAGGTCGCCGCGCAGCACCAGCGCGCGACCCTCGTTCTTGGGCAGCCACGGATGCACCAGGGTCAGCGGCAGGCGCTCGCTGGAGAGCTGCACGCCCTGGCGCGGCCAGTCCGCCTGCGCGCACAGCGAGGCCTGGCCATCGCCACCGGCGGTGGCCAGGCAGGCCGGCTGCAACTGGAAGCGCCCGGGCGCCTGGGTGAACGCGGCGGGCGCCTGCAATGCCCACGCGCCGCCACGCAGCGGGGTGACCTGCAGCCGGTCCACGCTGCCCTGCCAGCCGTTGCCGCGCTCGCGCAGCTGTCCGGCCAGGGTCAGGCGCGCGGCCTGCTCGCTGTCCACTTCCGCTTCCAGCTGCAGCGCGGAGACCGCACCGCGGGCACGCACGTCCGCGCGCTGGATCGCCAGCCCGGCCTCCAGGTCGCGTGCCTGCAGGCGCAGGTCGCCGTTCTGGCCGCGCCAGGGCAGGTGTCCGCGCAGGGACAGCGAGCCGGCACGCCAGTCGTCCCATTGCAGGCCGCTGCCGTCCAGGTCCGCTTCGATGTCCGGCGCGGCGCGCGGTCCGGCCACCCGCAGGGTGCCCTGGAGCGAACCCGCCGCGCCGGGCACCAGGTCGTCCAGGCGCAGCGGCTGCAGGCGCGCCTGCACGTCGATGCGGTCGCCGACGCGGCCACTGGCCTGCACCCGGCTGGCGCCCAGCGCCAGCTCCAGGGCGCCACTGCCGGCCTCGCCCTGCAGTTCGAAGCGGCCACGGCCATCCAGCGGGCGCCCGCGCAGGCGTCCGCCGAGGTCCTCGAGCACGGCCACCGCCTCGAACCCGGCGTCGCCCTGCCCGGTCGTCGCGGCGCGCTGGCGGCCGTTGCTGGAAATGCGGCCGTTGATGTTGCCGTCCCAGCCGGGGACGAAATAACCCGGGTCGAACCCCTCCAGGCGCAACGCCAGGTCCCAGGCGAGCACGGGATCCCAGCTCGCCTGGCCCTGCGCGTCCAGGGTGCCGGTAGGCATGGCCGCGTGCAGGGCGTGGATGCGGGCCCCGGCGCGGTCGCCGCGCACGTCCAGTTCCAGGCGTGCCTGCTCGCCGTCGCGTTGCAGGCTGGCCTGGCCATAGGCGGCCCACAATGAAGTGGTGCCGGCCACGCCGAGCGCCGCATCGATGCCCACCACCGGCGCACCGGACTCGGCCGGCTCCAGCCGGATCCCGCTGGCATCGAGCGCGAACCGGAACCGGCCCCGGTCCGGATCGCTGAAATCGGCCTTGCCGCGCAGGCGCACCTGGCCTTCGTACAGGTCCAGCACCAGCGAGTCGACGTCCAGCACCTGGTCAGCCAGGTGCACGCGCGAGGGCGCGACCACCACGTCCTGCCCGGCCACCCGCGCGCGCCCGGACAGCCGGGCGTCGCCGCCACTGCCCTGGGCGTCGACCTCGAACACCAGCGGCTCGTCCATCGGCGCCGCCCCGGTGAACAGGCCCGGATCCACGCCCTCGCTGCGGGCGCGCAGCCGCCACTGCGGCGCGTCCTCGTCGCCGGCCAGGCTGAGCATCGCGCGCACCGGCCGCGGTGCCCGCCCGCCGATGCCGACCTCCATGCGCGACAGGTCGCCGCGCGCGATCAGCCCCAGCCGCGCCGGCACCCCGCCGTCGGCCCTGGGGAACACCGCGGTGGCCAGCAGGTCGCTGCGGTAGTCCTCGGCCGGCACGTAGTCGCCATGGACCGAGAACAGGCCCAGGTTGCTGTCCACCTGCAGGTGTTCGGCGTGCAGGTCGCCGCTGGCGAGGTCGAGGCCGCCACGCAGCCTGCGGATGTCGATCAGCGGCTCGCCGCCGGACGTGACCACCAGGCCGTCGACCACGATCGCATCGGCCTGGATCGCGTTCGGCATCTCGATCGCCGGCA
>JBQGEI010000361.1:0-2226 GCA_052039535.1 Pseudoxanthomonas sp. | reverse complement strand
TGAGAGCGCGCGTTTCGTAGCCCGGGTATGCGCAGCGCACCCGGGGCACGCGGCCTAGCGCCCGTCGGGCCGGCGGGACTTGCGCCCGCGGCGGCCGGTCACCGGCGCCGTTGCTCACCACCGTCCCGCGCCGGCAGGCGTATCGTGTCGGCATTCCCCCTGCACGAGGTTTCCCCCATGACCACCCGTTACCGCGCCTGGGCCGCGCCGAAGGCCGGCGCCCCGCTGGAACCGTTCGAGTACGACCCCGGTCCGCTGGGCGCGGAGGACGTGGAGATCACGGTCGAGCATTGCGGCCTGTGCCACTCGGACCTGTCGATGCTGGACAACGAATGGGGCTTCACCGCCTACCCGTTCGTGCCCGGTCACGAGGCGGTGGGGCGGGTGAGCGCGCTGGGAGCCAACGCCAAGGGCGTGGCCATCGGCCAGCGCGTAGGCCTGGGGTGGACCGCGCACAGCTGCCTGCACTGCGCGCACTGCCTGGCCGGCGACCAGCACCTGTGCCCGCAGGCGCAGCCGACCATCGGCGGGCGCCATGGCGCCTTCGCCGACAAGGTGCGCGCGCACTGGGTGTGGGTGGTGCCGCTGCCGGAGGGGCTCGATGCGGCCGAGTCCGGTCCGCTGTTGTGCGGCGGCATCACCGTGTTCGCGCCGCTGCGCGAACTGGAGATCCCGCCGACCGCGCGGGTGGGCGTGATCGGCATCGGCGGGCTCGGCCACATGGCACTGAAGTTCTGCCGCGCCTGGGGCTGCGAGGTCACCGCGTTCACCACCAGCGCCTCGAAGGAAGAGGAGGCGCGCGCGTTCGGCGCGCACCGCGTGGTCACCACCGGTGACGCTGCGGCATTGAAGCAGCTCGCCGGCAGCCTCGACCTGATCATCGACACCGTCAACACCACGCTGGACTGGCCCGGCCTGCTCGCCGCGCTCGCCCCGAAGGGCCGGCTGCACGTGGTCGGCGTGCCGCTGGAGCCGATCGCGGTGCCGGCTTTCGCGCTGATCTCCGGGCAGAAGTCGCTGTCCGGCTCGCCCACCGGCTCGCGCGGGGCGATCGACAGCATGCTCGGCTTTGCCGCCCGCCACCGCGTGGCCCCGCAGACCGAACACTTCCCCATGCGCCGCATCAACGACGCGCTGGACCACCTGCGCGCGGGCAAAGCCCGCTACCGCATCGTGCTGGATGCGGATTTCGACTGAGGCGCCTGGCATGGAATGAGGTGTGCGGAATCGGCGGGCACCGCGCCAGCGGCCACGCTGGCACCTGCGCACCGCTAGACTTCGTCCATGACCATCGAATCCCCTTCCGATCTGGCCGCGCTGCAGCGCATCGGCGGCATCGTCGCGCGGGTGCGCGAAGCCCTGCTGGCGGCGGCGGCGCCGGGTATGACCACCGGCGAGCTGGATGCCATCGGCGAGCGGCTGCTGGCCGAGGCCGGCGCCACGCCGGCACCGCGGCTGGTGTACGGCTTTCCCGGTGCGACCTGCATCAGTGTCAACGAGGAGGCCGCGCACGGGGTGCCAGGGGCGCGGGTGCTGCGCGCCGGCGATGTGCTCAACGTGGACGTGTCGGCGGAGCTGGACGGTTTCTATGCCGACACCGGCGGCACGCGGGTGCTGCCGTCGGCTTCGGCGCGCGACACCCGGCTGTGCCATGCCGCGCGCACGGCGCTGGCCGAGGCGATGAAGGTGGCGCGGGCCGGCCAGCCGCTCAACGGCATCGGCGCGGCGATCGAGTCCACCGCGCGCCGCTTCGGGTTCCGGGTGATCGAGAACCTCGGCAGCCATGGCGTGGGCCGGGCGCTGCACGAGGCGCCGGACCACATCCCCGGCTACTACGACCCGGCCGACGAACGCGTGCTGCACGAAGGCCTGGTGATCACCATCGAGCCCTTCATCTCGACCCGCAGCCGGGTGGTGGAGGAGGGTGCCGACGGCTGGACCCTGCTGGGCACGCGCGGCAACCGTTCGGCCCAGTTCGAACACACGCTGGTGATCACCCGCGATGCGCCGATCGTGGTGACCCTGCACTGAGGCACTGAGGCACTGAGGCACCGGGCCGCGTGCCGCACGCCGCGGCAGCTGCCTGCGTGCGGGCGGCGAGGGGAGCCCGGCATCGGGGCGACGGCACGCCGGACCCCGGTCTATGCTCGGCCTGTCCTTCCAGGGTGGGGAACCCCGATGACGCGCAATCCATACACCTCCAGCCCGGTGCAGGCCGGGCCGCCA
>JBQGEI010000360.1:0-2367 GCA_052039535.1 Pseudoxanthomonas sp. | reverse complement strand
AGTACATCCGCACCACCGGCGCGGAGATCCTGCTGGAGAAACTGAAGACTCTGCAGGCTCGCCATGGCGACCGCTTCGCTCCCCGTCCGGGCTGGGACAACCCGCTGCTGCGCCAGCCGCCCGCCTGAGCATCGGAACCGGCGCGCCGGCAACCGGATCCGCCGGCGCCACCGCCGGCCTGGCTCAGGCGCCGGCCGCCAGTGGGCCGGCGGCCAGCCAGCGCCCCAGCAGCCAGGCGCACGCCAGCAGCTGCACCCCCAGCGCGAGGCCGGTGACCCGGCTCCCTGCCGTCCCCGCCAGGCGCCGGCGCGCCACCAGGCCGGCGCACAGCGTCAACGCCGACGTGCAGGCCCAGGCGAACCAGGCGATGCCGGTGCCGATGCACCCGAAATTCTCGCAATGAGCCCCGTGCAGCCGGTACGCCGCCACGCACAGCAGCAGCACCGCGACCACGTGGATTCCGGCCAGCAGCCGCCACGGCCAACGCGGCCGGTGCGCAACCGGTGTCGTCGCCGCCCCCCCCGACGGCCCGTTCATTCGCTGCCGGCCTCGGCCAGCATCCGTTGCAGGAAGGCCACCTGTGCGTCACGCCGGTCCGGGCCGTCGTAGCGGCGCACGATCCACCACTGGCGCGCACTGGCCGTCGCGCCCGGCTCGAGCGTCACGTACGGCGCATGCACTTCCAGCTCCATGATGCTGGTGTAGGCCGGGTCCGGGCGCCAGTCCAGGTAGACCTCGACCTGCCCCTGTTCGGGATGGATCCGCTCCAGCGGCTGGTGCTCGAAATGGATCACGAACGCCTGCCCGGCGGCGAAGCCGGCCATCCAGCCGGCCCGCGGCTGGATGAACACCTTCCCGCGCCGCCCGACCTTGCCTTCGCCCGGCGGCAGCAGTTCCAGCGAGAACAGGCCGTCTTCGCCGCGGGTGACCAGGCCGTCGTAGCCGTCCTCGACGTCCGAACGCACCCGCACGCCGTCGCCATCGGCCGCGACCGGCACGTAGATGCGGGTGAGCGGTGCGACCCGCGAGTTGAACCAGATGTCGCGCGACACCGGCTGCTTGCGGATGTTGCGCATCTCCACCACGTGCTCGAGCGCGGCGCGGTCGGCGGCGAGGTTGAAGGCCTGCTGCATCTGCACGCCGCTCACCGGGCTGGCCGCGCCTTCCAGCAGCAGTCGTGTCTCCCCCTGCTCCAGCACCCGGGTGGCGGCGTGTGCCAGCCACGGGTCCGGCGGCCAGATCGCCGCGGCCTTGGCCCGGGCCGGGTTCAGGGTCTGCGCGGTCCACCACTGCGACTGCGGGCCGACCCAGACTTCATGCCCGAAATAGGGAATGTTGTCCCCTTTCGCGTCGACCGCCGGGTCGGGCTGGCTGTCCACCGCAGGGCCCGCCAGCAGCAGGTTCGGTGCGCCAGGCAGCGACAGGTGCAGCATGCGTCCGCCCAGCCGTGGAGAAACCTCGACCACCAGGGCCGGGCTTTGCAGCTGCACGCGCTGCGGCGAAACAGGCTCCGCGGCGGCGCTGGCGCCTGCGCACAGCCCGGCCAGCACGAGCACCACCGAACGCACCCGATCCATCACGCTTCCCTCTCCTCATGGGGTTGCCTGGCAAACCTGCGCGCGCGCTCGTCCCACCGGAAGTGCTGGCCTTCGTCGTCGCAGGCCACGCAGGTGTGGATGCGGAATCCGCCATCGCCCGGCGTGACCCGCAGGTGCAGCAGCGCCGCGTCGCCGGCGGTCAGCGTTTCCACCTGGACGATCTCGCCCGCCCCGCCCGCCGCGGCCGGATCCAGCACCGCCAGGAAGGTGCGGCGCTGGCCGTCGCACTGGCGGTACACGCCGAGGAACAGCTGCAGATGGCGGCCGCTGCCGAAATCCCCGGACAGGGCGAAGGCGCCTGCGTCGGCCCCGGCGTAGCCCAGCGGCCACTCCGCGGTGTCGCGCAGTGCCGCAGGGAAAGCATCGGCGGTGAGTTCATCGGCCGCGCACCAGGCGGGGTCGAAGCGCGACAGTGGCATCCCGCGCAGCGACGTACCGCCGGGCTCCAGCGTCGTGCGCATGGTCCAGGCCGATCCATCCGGATGCGGCGCCACCGTCACCTGCAATGCGGCCTGGGCGCTGCCTGCGAGGGCCAGCAGGGTTGCCATGGCGATCCAGTGGCGCATCCGCAACACTCCTGCCCGGCGCAGCGGGTCACATGGTGTGGGTGGGCTTGTCCGCGTTGAGCGTGCCGGCCAGCAGGGTCTCGATGCGGTTCTTGACTCCTTCGCCGTCGGTGCCGTCGGGGAACTGCACGCCGATGCCGGCGGTGCGGTTGCCCTGCGCCCCGGCGGGCGTCACCCACACCACCTTGCCGGCAATCGGCAGG
>JBQGEI010000359.1:0-6953 GCA_052039535.1 Pseudoxanthomonas sp. | reverse complement strand
CCCGCTCCGAGGGCCGGCACAGACGCGCGCCCTGGCGGGTGATCACCACCGGCCGGTTGATCAGGTTCGGGTGCTCCAGCATCGCGTCCAGCAAGCGCTCCTCGTCTGCAGCCTCCAGCGCCAGCTGACCGAACTGCGGCTCCGACTCGCGCACCAGCACCCGGGCGCTGCCGCAGGCAGCAGCCACACGGCGCAGGGTTTGCCGGTCCGGCGGGTGGGCCAGATAGTTCACCAGCACCGGCTCGATCCCGCGCTGGCGCAGGATCTGCAGCACCGCGCGCGATTTGGAGCAGTGCGGGTTGTGCCACATCGTCGCCCGCTGCATCAGAACCACTCCAGCAGGGCGAAGCCGACGCCGACATAGGTGGCGCGGTGGTTGTAGTCGATCAGGCTTTCCCCGTAACCGTCGAACACCTGCACGTGGCCGCGCAGCAGGTTGTTGATCGGGAAGCCCCAGTCGAACTGCAGCGAGCCGTGCGAGCGGTCGCCGCCGCGCAGCGAATGGCGCGCGGTCAGGCTCAGCTCGTGGCCGTTGCGGCTATACACCAGCAGCGCATCGCCGCGGCCGATGTAGTCCTCCATGTCCGGGTTGTTGTCCTCGCGCGAACCTTCCTTGATGCGGTGCCAGGGGCGCAGCACCAGCGCCCAGTTCTCGCGGTCCAGGCCGACGTTGAGGATCACCCGGTTCCAGCTGCGCGACAGCGGATCGCCGCGGCCGTTGGACTGGTGGTTGAGGCTGAGCCCCGTCATCCGCCCCTTCCAGCCGAGCAGGCTGTAGTTGTTGCGGAACATGAGCATCACTTCCGGCTCGTAGTTGGTCTCGCGGAACGGACGGGAGAGCTCGGAGTTGTAGGCCTGCCACCGCGAACTCTGGGTGTATCCGACCCAGACATCGCCGTTGTCGCCAAACAGGTCCTCGGCGACCTTGGTCTTGAAGCTCAGCTGGAACTTGGCCTCGGTGCTGTCCAGTTCCTCCGGCGTGGTGACCGTGTTGTTGGGATTGGGCGAGGACGGGGTCGTGTTGACCTTGCTGGTCCAGAAGCCGGGCAGCACGTACACCGGCTTGTAGGCGCGCAGCTGGAAGATGCCCAGCTTGGAGTCCTTGGCCAGCTCCCAGCGGCTGTCCAGCAGCGAGCCCCGGCCGGCGTTGGCGATGGCGGTCCGCGCATCCGGGACCCGGTCGCGGCGGAACAGCTCGGCCACCCGCGCGGCCGGGGTCTCCGGCTCCGCCGCGGAGGTGGTCGCCGCCACCTCCGCCGCCTCGGCCGCCAGGTCCGCTTCCTGCGGGGTGGGCGCGGCGTACCCCAGGGCCGCGTCATAGCAGGCCAGGCGCTGTGCGCCGGAGGAGATGGCCAGGCACGCATCGGCGGTCGCCGGGCGCGCCGTGATCTCCTGCGCGGCCACGGCCGGAGTGGTGGCGGCGGCACACAGTGCCAGCGCGAGGGGGGACATCCGGTTCAAGGCGAGCTCCAGGAAAGGGTACGGGTCAGAGGAACCAGGCCAGTACGAACAGGCCGAGCATGGCGAAGGCCAGCGCCAGCTTCAAGGCGACCCCCAGCAGCAGGCCCAGCCAGGTGGCGACCCCGACATGGGTGGCGCGGCGCAGGTGGCGCGTGTGGTAGAGCTCGCCCGCCACCGCGCCGGCGAAAGGTCCCACCAGCAGTCCGGGCAGCCCGAACCAGATGCCGGCGAAGGTACCCACTGCCGCGCCGACCACCGCCATGGGGCCGGCACCGACCCGCCTGGCACCGACCGCGCCGGAGAGGATGTCGGCTGCCACCGACAGCAGGGTGAGGATCGCCAGGACGGCCAGCGACCAGCCGCCCACCCGCTCGAAACCGTCCGCCCAGGCGGCCAGCAGCATGCCGGCGAATACCAGCGGCAGGCCGGGCAGGGCGGGAAGGATGACGCCGGCCAGTCCGGCCAGCACCATCAGGCCGGCGATCACGTACCAGAGAAGGGTGGTTTCCATGGATTCCCGCAGGGTCTGGAAGGGTAGGGGTAGCCTGATTGCAATCGCCGGGGGCCGGGGGTAAGTTTGGGCCCGCTGCGCTTGGCAAGGTCACCGTGAACCGAGACCTGATGTAGATCCCGGCTGGTGATGGTTTGCTACATCGTTATACCTCGCGTACTCCTTGCAACCAGCCGCCGTGGCAACGGCGTAACCACCACCCGCAAGTTCCAGGAGTAGCAGTAATGTCAGAGCGCGAGACCGGGACCGTCAAATGGTTCAATGATGCCAAGGGCTTCGGATTCATCAGCCGCGAGAACGGCGAAGATGTCTTCGTGCATTTCCGGGCCATTCAGATGCAGGGCTTCAAGAGCCTCAAGGAAGGCCAGAAGGTCAGCTTCACCGTCGTCCAGGGCCAGAAGGGCCTGCAGGCCGACGCCGTGCAGTCGGCCTGACCGGCGCCAGCGACCCACAGCGAAACGGCCCGCGAAAGCGGGCCGTTTCCATTACCGGGGGCGCAACGGAACGTCAGCGGATCACGACACGTCCGTTGACCACGCGCACGTAGGTGTTCTCGCGCACGCCACCGAGGTCGCGCTGGTTGATCACCACCGTGCGGCCATCGTCCATGCGCACGTGCACGTTGTAGCTGTCCCCGGTCACGCGGTTCTGGATCGCGTTGCCGGCCGCGGCGCCGGCTGCGGCGCCGGCCACGGTGGCCACGTTCTGGTTGCCCTTGCTGCCGCCGGTCTTGTCGGAGATCTCGCGGCCGGCGACCGCCCCGACGATGCCGCCCAGCACCGCTCCGGTGGCCGACGGCGCGCTGCGGTTGGAGCCCATCACGTCGATGCGGGTAACGATGCCGCAGTCAACGCAGGTGCGCGATTGCGGATAAGTGTTGCCCGAGGGATAGGACGAGCCGTAACCGGAATTGGGCGAGGTGCTGGCGCAACCGGCCAGGGCCAGGGTGCCGAGCGCGGCGACGCAGAGCAGGCGGGAATTCATGGCGCATCTCCTAGGTGGCGGTCGGGGAGCGGCGTGGCCGCATCCGTGGCCGCATCCTTGCGCCGCCGATGTGAATGGCGCGCCAACCGCCATGCCGCGTCCCGGCTCGCAGCTGAACGGACCGGGTCGTGTCAGCGGAACTGCTGGTGGCAGGTGCGGCAGTCCTCGCCGATCCGTTCCAGCACCACGCCGACCTGCGCACAGTCCGACGGAGGCGCGGACAGCGCGCTGTCGAGCGTGCCGCGCAGCGCTCCCGCCGCGGCGACGAAGCCGTCTTCCTCGCGCAGGCCGGGGAAGGCGCCTTCCAGATCGTTGGCCATGGCGCGCAGCGATTGCAGCCGTGGGATCGCGTCGGTGGCCGCGCAGCGGTTGGCCGTCGCGCTGGCCTTCAGGGCCGCGGTCTGGTGCGCCATCACCTGCATCAGCGCGTCGGGAAACGGATCCTGGCGGGCCTGCAGCGCACGCAGCAGCATCACCGCGCACATGACGCCCGCAAACACGCCGACGACGAACACGACGAGATAGCGGGCGGCGGAGGAAGGACGACGGGGAGGCAGGCTGGCCATCGGGGTAGCTCCATGGATAGCCGGTCATGATAGGGCCAGGTCATGGCGGCCGCAGCTGCGACGGTAGAATGGCCGCATGGAAGCGATCCTGCAGGAGCGGTTCGCCGGCATCGACCGGCTATACGGAACAGGGGCGGCGGGCTGGCTGTCGACACGGCGCGTGGCCGTGGTCGGCCTCGGCGGCGTGGGTTCGTGGCTGGTCGAATCGCTGGCACGTTCGGCGGTGGGAACCCTCGACCTGATCGATGCGGACGACCTGTGCGTATCCAATACCAAGCGCCAGCTGCCGGCGCTGGCCGGCCAGTACGGACGCGGCAAGGCGGAGGCGATGGTGGAGCGCTGCGTGGCGATCAACCCGGCGGTGCAGGCGCGCGCGATTCCGCAGTTCCTGCTGCCAGGAAACCTGGAGGAGCTGCTGGGTGGCGGCTATGACCTGGTGGTCGATGCCTGCGACAGCTTCCGCACCAAGCTCGAGGCCATCGCGTGGTGCAGGCGGCGGCGGCAGCCGGTGTTGACCGTCGGCTCTGCGGGCGGGCGCACCGACCCGACCCTGGTGCGCGTGCGCGACCTCTCGCGTACCGAGCACGATGCCATGCTCGCGCTGGTGCGCAAGAAGCTGCGTGCCGAATTCGGCTTCCCGCGCAATCCCGACCGCTTCTTCGGCGTGCCTGCGGTGTATTCGCTGGAGAACGTGAAGTATCCGCAGCCTGACGGCCGCGTCAGTGGCGTGCGCCCCAGGTTGGGCGCCGATGCGGCACTGAAGCTGGACTGCGGTGCAGGCCTGGGCGCGGCCACCCACGTCACCGGCGCCTTTGCCTTTGCCGCGGCCGGCAAGGCCTTGGAGATGCTGCTGAAGGGGCGCCCGATGCCAGCCCCGGCCGCCAGCGCGACAGCCTGCGCGGCCCGCGACTAGGGCGGCGGTGGCAGGCCGAACAGGCGCTCGGCATTGGCGGTGGTGGCCGCGGCGATCTCGGCAGGGTCCTGCCCGCGCAATGCGGCGATCGTGTCGAGCACCCTGGGAAGCCGCGCCGGCTCGTTGCGCTGGCCGCGGTGGCCGGCGTCCGGCTGGTCGGGCGCGTCGGTCTCAAGCAGCAGGAATTCAAGCGGCATGCGCGCGGCAAGCGTGCGCAGCCGATGCGCGCGTTCGTAGGTGACCGGTCCGCCAAGGCCGAGCAGGAACCCGAGGTCCCACAGCTGGCGCGCCTGTTCCGGGCTGCCCGAGAAGCTGTGGACCACGCCGCGCAGGCGTGACGGCTGGCCCGATGCGGCGCCGCCGATGCGGCGGATGGCGGCGATCACCGCATCCACCGCGCGCCGGGCATGGACGATCACCGGCAGTCCCGCATCGCGCGCCAGGCGCAGCTGCGCCTCGAAGTAGCCCGCCTGCGCCGTGCGGTCCAGGCCTTCGATGAAGTAGTCCAGGCCACATTCGCCGATCGCCACCGGGCGCTCGCGCCCGACCCATGCGCGCAGCTGGTCCAGGTGCTCGGGCGCATGTTCGGACAGGAACACCGGATGCAGCCCGTACGCCGGGAACAGGCCGGGGCCGGAGCGACAGGTCTCGCGCAGTCCTGGCCAGCCGGCGGCATGGATCGCCGGGACCACCTGGCGGCGCACCCCCGCAGCCCGGGCGCGGGCGACCACCGCATCCCGGTCGGTGTCGAACTCCGCCACGTCGAGGTGGCAGTGGGTATCGACCAGGTCCACGGGTCAGCGGCGCGGCCGCAGCGGGCGCGACGGCGGCGGCAGGGGGTCCTTGCGACGCTTCCAGTTGGCCAGCATCAGCGTGCCCAGGCCCAGGGCGATCTCGTCCACGAACGGGATCGGATCGGGCACCAGCACGCTCAACGCGAACACCGCGGCGGTCAGCTTGAACAGGGTGGGGAAGCGCAGCCGGCGCGCCCACTCCAGGAAGGGAAGCACGAAGGGGTTGGGCATGGTGGACGGCTCGGTGGAGGGGACGTGGCGCCAGAATGCCGCCTTGGCGGGTAGACGTATTGTCGCCGGCAAAGTATTCGGGGTCCTGTTCAGGTTGGTCGTGATGGAATGCGCCCGTCAATACGCGGGCCGTCGCCCGCAGGAGCCAGGGCCATGAAGCAAGCCACTACCGTCCTGATCGCCGCCGGTGCCCTGCTGGTCGGGGGCATCGCCACGGCCGCCTACATGAACAACCGGGGTGATGCGCCGGCTGCCGCCGTCACCGCCCCGGTCCTCGGCGGCGACACGCCGGCCACTGAAGCGCTGCCCCAGACGCCGGCGCTGGAGTATGCCGATGTCGTCGCCGTGGTTCCGGTGACCGAGAAGGAGCAGCGCTACGCCACGGTGATCGGCAGCGAGCCGGTGCGCCAGGCCACCAGCCAGAGCGTGCCGCACGAGGTGTGCGAGGACGTGGTGGTCCAGGAGCGGCTGCCGGAGCGCGACGGCAACGTCGGCGGCACGGTGGCCGGCGCAGTCATCGGTGGCCTGCTGGGCAACCAGGTGGGGGGTGGCAGTGGCAAGAAGGCCGCCACCGCGGCCGGTGCGATCGCCGGTGGCGTGGTCGGCAACCAGGTCGACAAGCGCCACGTCGGCGGCCGGGTGGTGACCCGCACCGAGCAGCAGTGCCGCACCGAGTACGCCACCTCCGAGTCCAGCAAGGTGGTGGGCTACAACGTGACCTACCGCAATCCCGATGGCACCACCGGCTCCATGCGGATGGACAGCAAGCCGGGCGAGCGCATCACCCTGGGCAAGCAGGACAAGGTCGTCGGCTATGACGTGACCTACCGCTACAACGGCCAGGAGCGCACCCTGCGCCTGGACGAGGAGCCGGGCAGCGACCGCCTGCCGGTGGTCGACGGCAAGATTGTCACCGCCGCGGTGGATGCCGGCGACCAGGCCACTGCCAGCCGGCAGTAACCTCGAAAGCGCCAAGGGCCGCCCCTTCACCGGGGCGGCTTTTTTTTGCGTGGCGCATTGCCCGGTGGGCCGGACAGGTCGATACAATCGCAACCATTCCCAGCAACGGTAACCGCCATGGCCCTGTCCGCCTACGACCTGTATGACGTGCGTTCGATGCTCAGCGACGAGGAGCGCGCCGTGCAGGAGGCGGTGGCCCGGTTCACCGACGAGCGGGTGCTGCCGATCATCGGCGACTGCTTCGACCAGGGCCGCTTCCCGAAGGAGCTGGTGCCCGAGATCGCCTCGCTGGGCCTGCTCGGCTCCTCGCTGCCCGAGGAGTACGGCTGCGCCGGCCTCAACGCGGTCAGCTACGGCCTGATCTGCCAGGAGCTGGAGCGCGGCGACAGCGGCCTGCGCAGCTTCGTCAGCGTGCAGTCCTCGCTGTGCATGTACCCGATCTACGCCTACGGCTCCGAGGAGCAGCGCCAGCAGTGGCTGCCGCGCATGGCCGCCGGCGAGGTGATCGGCTGCTTCGGCCTGACCGAGCCGCA
>JBQGEI010000358.1:0-2687 GCA_052039535.1 Pseudoxanthomonas sp. | reverse complement strand
CCCGAAAGTTCCGTCCGGAATGGTTATCAGCAGAAACAATCGTATTCCGGCACATTCAACGGCTTCGCTTTTTCCATTCACGCAAACGCACAGGACCACGCCATGACCAGCAGCACCTCCACCAAGATCACGATCGTCGGCTACGGCAGCCAGGGTCGCGCGCATGCGCTGAACCTGCGTGATTCCGGCTTCGACGTGACCATCGGCCTGCGTGCGGGCGGTCCGACCGAGTCCAAGGCCCAGGCCGACGGCTTCGTGGTCAAGGCCCCGGCCGAGGCGGTGAAGGATGCGGACCTGGTCGCGGTGCTGGTCCCGGACATGGTCCAGCAGAAGCTGTACGAGGACGTGCTGCGCGACAACCTCAAGCAGGGCGCGGTGCTGCTGTTCGCCCACGGCCTGAACGTGCACTTCGGCATGATCGCCCCGCGCGAGGATCTGGACGTGGTGCTGGTCGCGCCCAAGGGCCCGGGCGCGCTGGTGCGCCGCGAGTACGAGATCGGCCGTGGCGTGCCGTGCATCTACGCGGTGCACCAGGACCGCAGCGGCAAGGCCGAGCAGTTCGCGCTGGACTACGCCGGCGGCCTGGGCGGCGCGCGGGCGAACATCATCAGGACCACCTTCAAGGAAGAGACCGAGACCGACCTGTTCGGCGAGCAGGCCGTGCTGTGCGGCGGCGCCTCCTCGCTGGTGCAGGCTGGCTTCGAGACCCTGGTCGAGGCCGGCTACCAGCCCGAGATCGCCTATTACGAAGTGCTGCACGAGTTGAAGCTGATCGTCGACCTGTTCTACGAAGGCGGCGTGACCCGCATGCTCGAGTTCATCTCCGAGACCGCCCAGTACGGCGACTTCGTCTCCGGCCCGCGGGTGATCGACGCCTCGGTCAAGGCGCGCATGAAGGACGTGCTGACCGACATCCAGAACGGCACCTTCGTGCGCAACTGGAAGGCCGAGTACGACGCCGGCCTGCCGAACTACCGCAAGTTCCAGCAGGCCGACAAGGACCACGCGATCGAGAAGGTCGGTGCCGAGCTGCGCGCCAAGATGGTGTGGCTGCAGGCCAACGCGCAGACCGAAGCGGCCAAGGCCTGAAGGCATACCGATGAACGCCAATTCCCCTACAGCGGCGGCGGCCGGGGCGCGCAATGGCGCGGCCTGGGTCGCGCACGCGCTGGAGGCCGAGGGGGTGGACACCATCTTCGGCTATCCGGGCGGCGCGATCATGCCGTTCTACGATGCCCTGGTGGACTCGGGCCTGCGCCACATCCTGGTCCGGCATGAGCAGGGCGCGGCGCTGGCCGCCAACGGCTATGCCCGCGCCTCCGGGCGGGTCGGGGTGTGCGTGGCCACCTCCGGTCCCGGCGCGTCCAACCTGGTGACCGGCATCGCCGACGCGATGCTGGATTCGGTGCCGATGGTCTGCATCACCGGCCAGGTACCGACCGCGCTGCTGGGGACCGACGCGTTCCAGGAACTGGACGTGTTCGGCATGACCATGCCGATCGTCAAGCACAGCTTCCTGGTGCGCAGCGTCGATGACCTGCCGCACGTGATGGCCGAGGCCTTCCGCGTCGCGCGCGAGGGCCGGCCCGGGCCGGTGCTGGTGGACCTGCCGAAGGACGTCCAGGTCGGCGCCGCCACCCACCTGCCGGTGCACGTGCCGGCGACGGTGGAACCGGTGCCCGCACCGCCGCAGGCCGCCCTGGCCGAGGCCATCGCCGCGATCGCCGCGGCCGACAAGCCGGTGGTGTACGGCGGCGGCGGCATCGGCATCTGCGACGCGGCGGCGGAGTTCCGCCAGTTCGTGGAAGCCACCGGCATCCCGACCGTGCTGACCCTGCGCGCGTTGGGCTCGCTGCCGGGCAACCACCCGCTGTTCCTGGGCATGCTGGGCATGCATGGCACCCGCGCGGCGAACATCGCCGTGCAGGAGTGCGACCTGCTGGTGGTGGTCGGCGCGCGTTTCGACGACCGCGCCACCGGCAAGCTGTCCGAGTTCGCGCCCTTCGCCCGGGTGATCCACCTGGACGCCGACGCTTACGAGATCTCCAAGCTGCGCGCGGCCGACGTCGCCCTGCCGGGCGACCTGGCCAGCGGATTGCGTGCCCTGGCCGCCGCCCGCAGCAATGCGCCGGACTGGCGCCAGCGCTGCACCGGCCTGCGCGAGAAGCACGCCGCGCGCTACGACGCGCCGGGCCAGGACATCTACGCCCCGGCCTTGCTGAAGCGCCTGAGCGAACTGTCGCCCGAAGCGATCATCACCGCCGACGTCGGCCAGCACCAGATGTGGGTGGCGCAGCACTGCCGGTTCACGCATCCGCGCCACCACCTGACCTCCGGTGCGCTGGGCACCATGGGCTTCGGCCTGCCGGCGGCGATGGGCGCGCAGTTCGCCTGCCCGGACCAGCCGGTGGTGCTGGTCAACGGCGACGGCGGTTTCATGATGAACGTGCAGGAGCTGGTCACCATCGCCCGCTGCAGGCTGCCGGTGAAGATCATCCTGCTGGACAACAGCGCCCTGGGCATGGTGCGCCAGTGGCAGGAGCTGTTCTTCGACAAGCGCTACAGCGAGATCGACCTGTCCGACAACCCGGACTTCGCCGCGCTGGCGCAGGTGTGCGGCATTCCCGCCACCCGCATCGAGCACCGCGCCGAGGTGGAGGATGCGCTGAAGGCGCTGCTGGCGGCGC
>JBQGEI010000357.1:0-6783 GCA_052039535.1 Pseudoxanthomonas sp. | reverse complement strand
CCGGTACCGGACCGGGAAGGCAACTGAGCAAATGGAATTCCTCAACGAATGGTTCTGGTTCTTCCTGTTCCTGCCGCTGGCCGCGCTTACCGGCTGGGTGGTGGGCAGGCGTGGCGGGCAGCGCCACGGCGACACCCAGGTGAGCCGGCTGTCCGGAACCTATTTCCGCGGCCTGAACTACCTGCTCAACGAGCAGCCGGACAAGGCCATCGAGCTGTTCCTGCATATCGCCGAGCTGGACAAGGAAACCTTCGAGACGCAGCTGGCGCTGGGGCACCTGTTCCGTCGCAGGGGCGAGGTGGACCGGGCGATCCGGCTGCACCAGGGCCTGGTGCAGCGCAATGACCTCACCGACGCCCAGCGCGTCCAGGCGCTGCTTGGGCTGGGCGAGGACTACATGAAGTCCGGCCTGCTGGACCGTGCCGAGACCGTGTTCACCGACCTGGCCACGATCGACCAGCGCGCGCCGCAGGCCTTGCGCCACCTGATCGGCATCTACCAGGCCGAACGCGACTGGGAGCGTGCGATCGACAACGCGCGCCGCTTCGAGGACGCGACCGGCGAGCCGATGGGCAAGCTGGTGGCGCAGTTCGAATGCGAACTGGCCGAGCGCTACCGTGGCAACGGCGACCTGGACAGTGCGCGCGCCGCGATCGCGCGTGCCTACCAGGCCGACGCCACGTGCGTGCGTGCGGGCATCCTCGAAGGCCGGATCGAGGCCGATTCGGGCCATCCAGAGGGTGCGATCCGCGCGTTCGAGCGCGCCGCGCGCCACGATCCCGACTACCTGCCCGAACTGCTGCCCGGGTTGCAGGCCGCGTACGCGCAGGTGGGCGACACTGCAGGTGCACGCGCGTTCCTGTCGGAGATGAGCGAGCACTACCGCGGGATCGCCCCGGTCCTGGCGCTGACCCGGCTGATCGAGAAGCAGGAAGGTGCCAAGCCCGCGCGCGACTACCTCGGTCGGCAGCTGAAGGACCGTCCCTCGGTCCGTGGCGAGGCCGCGCTGATCGACCTGACCCTGGCGGTGGGCGCCGACAGCACGGCGACCCTGCACGACCTCAAGCACATCACCGACCAGCTGCTGGTGCGCAATCCCAGCTACCGCTGCACCCGTTGCGGATTCGGTGCGCGTACCCACCATTGGCAATGCCCCAGCTGCAAGGAGTGGGCCACGGTCAAGCCGCTGCTGAACTACGCGGTGGTCTGAGCGTGGCCCCGGCTCTGGCGGCGGGCCTGCTGCTGGCCGCGGTGTCGGCCCTGGGCACCTGGCTGACGCTGCGCTATGCCCGCCGGCGCCGCCTGCTGGACCTGCCTGGCGAGCGGCGCAGCCACACCGTGCCGACTCCGCGCGGTGGTGGGCTGGGGATTACCCTGGCGTGCCTGGCCGGATGCGCCTGGGCAGCGGCGGTCGGGATCCTGCCCGTCGGCGCCGCGCTGGCCGCCGGCCTGGGCCTGGCCCTGGTGGCCGGCATCGGCTGGATCGATGACCACCGGCCGCTGTCGCCGCTGTCCCGGCTGCTGGTGCAGTGCCTGGCGGGGGCGGCCCTGGCGCTCGGGATCCTCGACCTGCAAGGGGGCTGGGCCTGGGCGCTGGCCGCGGCGCTGGCGGTGCCGGTCCTGGTCAACGTCTGGAACTTCATGGATGGGATCGACGGGCTCGCCACCACCCAGGCCATGATCGCCCTGGCCTGTTTCGCGCTCCTGGCGCCGGCCCCCCTCGACGTCGTGGGGTGGGGCGCGTTCGGGGCCTGCTGCGGCTTCCTGCCGTTCAATTACCCGCGCGCGCGGATATTCCTCGGCGACGTGGGCTCGGGGACCCTGGGTTACCTGCTCGCCGCGGTCGGTGTCTGGGCGGCGATGAAGGGTGGAGGGCAGGGGGGCCGCATGGGCGCGCAGCCGTGGCTGCTGCTGTTGCCGCTGTCTGCGTTCCTGGTGGACGCGAGCTTGACGCTGATGTCGCGGATCAGGCGCGGCGAGCAGTGGTGGCTGCCGCATGTATCGCACCTGTACCAGCGTCTGGTCCGGCATTGCGCCAGTCATCTGCGGGTTAGCAATGCGTATGGTCTGTTCAGTCTGCTGGCAGGTTGGCTCGCGTATGTTGCCAGCGCGTCTGGAACGCTTTGTTCGATCGCGGTGACCGGAGCCTGGCTCCTGCTCGCGACCGCGGCATGGGTGTTCGCGGGGAGGCGCCTCCAGGACTCGTGACAGGATCGTCGTACGCATGAATACCGGCTCCACACTGCCCGTCTCCCTGCCGCGTACGGCAATCATCCTGCACGACCTGCTGATGGCCGCGGTGTGCTGGCAGGGCCTGCACGTGCTGCGCTACGCCGCCCGCTCCGAACCGTATGCCTGGGCCCAGTTCACTCCTGCGCTGGGCATCGTGTTGCTGGCACAGGGCCTGGTCTTCTGGCGCGTCGGCCTGTACCGGGGGCTCTGGCGCTTCGCCAGCGTCCCGGACATCTGGAACATCCTCAAGGCAGCCGGCTTCGGCACCGTCGCCATCGTGCTGAGCCTGTCGGTCTACAACCGCCTCGATGCGCTGCCGCGCGCGGTGCTGGTGCTGTACCCGCTGGCGCTGGCGGTGATGCTCGGCGTGCCGCGACTGCTGTACCGGGTCTGGAAGGACGCCCACCTGGCACGCGGCTCGGCCGCCCAGCAGCGGGTGCTGATCCTGGGTGCAGGCCAGGCCGCCGAGGCGCTGGTGCGCGACCTGCGCCGGTCCGGCGCCTACCAGCCGGTCGGTTTCCTGGATGACGCCTCGCAGCTGCAGGGTTCGCACATGCACGGGATGCCAGTGCTAGGCCGGCTGGCTGACGCGACCACCGTGGCCCGCGAAGTGGCCGCGGACATGCTGGTGATAGCCATCCCGTCGCTGGACGCGGCCGGCATGCAACGGGTGCTTGGCATCTGCGAGCAGAGCGGGCTGCCCTTCCGGACCGTGCCGCGGCTCACCGACGTGCTGGAAGGCAAGGCGCTTCCGGGCGAACTGAAAGAGGTGGCGATCGAGGACCTGCTCAATCGCGCGCCGGTCACGCCCGACTGGGGACTGATCCGGGGCTGGCTCGAGGGTCGCACGGTGATGGTGACCGGCGCCGGTGGCTCGATCGGCTCGGAGCTGTGCCGCCAGTGCGCGCGCCATGGGGCGCGCAGGATCGTGCTGCTCGAGATATCGGAACTGGCGCTGCTCACCATCCATGCCGAGCTGCAGCGCGCCTTTCCGCGCGTGGAGGTCGAGGCGGTGCTGGGCGACTGTGGCGATCCGGCCGTGACCCGGCATGCGCTGGAGAAGGCATCACCCGACGCTGTGTTCCACGCGGCGGCCTACAAGCAGGTCCCGCTGCTGCAGGGCCAGCTGCGCGAGGCCGTGCGCAACAACGTGCTGGCTACCCACACGGTGGCCGAGCTGTGCCGCGAATACAGCGTCGGCACCTTCGTGCTGATCTCCACCGACAAGGCGGTCGATCCGGCCAACGTGCTGGGTGCGTCCAAGCGGATCGCCGAGATGATCGCCCAGTCGCTGGATGCGCGCGTCGACGGGACCCGGTATGTCACCGTGCGTTTCGGCAACGTGCTGGACTCGGCCGGAAGCGTGGTGCCGCTGTTCCGGGAGCAGATCCGTCGAGGCGGGCCGGTCACCGTTACCGATCCGGAGGTCAGCCGCTACTTCATGACCATCCCGGAGGCGTGCCAGCTGATCATGCAGGCCGCCGCCTCTGGCTCGCACGCGGCCATATACACGCTGGACATGGGCGAGCCGGTGCCGATCCGCCTGCTGGCCGAACAGATGATCCGGCTGGCGGGCAAGCAGCCCGGCCGGGACATCGAGGTGATCTACACGGGCCTGCGTCCCGGCGAGAAGCTGCACGAAACCCTGTTCTATTCCGACGAGCATTACCGTCCCACCGCGCACCCCAAGATCCTGGAGGCGGGAGCCCGGGAATGCCCGGCCGACCTGCTGTTGGGGGAGGTTGAACAAATGCGTGACGCGGTCTCGCGCTATGATGAAACCGCGCTGCGGCAGGGGCTGCAGGTGCTCATCCCCGAGTTCTCGCCCCGCCCGGCCTTCCAGGAGAACACCGCAACGGTTGTTCCGTTCCCCGCGCGAGAGGCAGTAAGGACACGATGACCAGAAGGATTCGCAAGGCAGTATTCCCGGTGGCCGGCCTCGGCACCCGGTTCCTCCCCGCAACCAAGACCGTCCCCAAGGAGATGCTGCCGATCATCGACCGGCCGCTGATCCAGTATGCGGTGGACGAGGCGATCGAAGCCGGCTGCGACACGCTGGTGTTCGTGACCAACCGTTACAAGCACTCCATCGCCGATTACTTCGACAAGCACTACGAGCTGGAGCAGAAGCTGGAGCAGTCCGGCAAGCTCGAGCAGCTGGGCCTGGTGCGCGAGCCGCTGCCTGCGCACGTGCGGGTGGTGTTCGTGACCCAGAAGGAGGCCTTGGGCTTGGGCCACGCCGTGCTCTGCGCCAAGGACGTGGTCGGCGACGAACCGTTCGCGGTGCTGCTGCCTGACGACCTGATGTGGAACCGCGGAGATGGCGCCCTGAAGCAGATGGCCGACCTGGCCGAAGGCAGCGGCGGTGGCGTGATCGCGGTGGAGGAAGTGCCCCGGGACAAGACTTCCAGCTACGGCATCGTCGCCACCCGCGATTTCCAGGGCCGCAGCGGTCGGATCGAGGCCATGGTCGAGAAGCCCAAGCCGGAGGACGCGCCCAGCACCCTGGCCGTGGTGGGCCGCTACATCCTGCCCGGCAGCATCTTCCAGACCCTGGAAACCACCGGCCGTGGCGCCGGCGGCGAGATCCAGCTGACCGACGCGATCGCCGCGACGATCAAGGAAGGCGGCCACATCGACGCCTACCACTTCGAGGGCCGGCGTTTCGACTGCGGCGCGCACATCGGCCTGATCGAGGCCACCGTGCATTTCGCGCTGGAGCATCCCAAGCATGGTGCGGCCGCGCGCGTTGCGATGCTGGCAGCGCTGGACGAGAAGCGCGGCTGAGCCATCCGCCGGGAGTACAAAGGAAAACGGCGCCCTCGGGCGCCGTTTTCGTATCCACCGTGCCCGACGGGGCGGGGGGACGGCTCAGAGCGCCTCGAAGATGCCCGCCGCGCCCATGCCGGTACCGATGCACATGGTCACCATGCCGTACTTCTGCTGGCGCCGGCGCAGGCCGTGGAGCAGGGTCGCGGTGCGGACGGCGCCGGTCGCGCCCAGCGGATGACCCAGCGCGATCGCGCCGCCCAGCGGGTTGACCCTGGACGGGTCCAGTCCGCTGTCGCGGATCACCGCCAGCGCCTGCGCGGCGAAGGCTTCGTTGAGCTCGATCCAGTCCAGCTGGTCCTTGGTGAGGCCGGCCTGCTTCAGCGCCTTCGGGATCGCGGCGATCGGGCCGATGCCCATCACTTCGGGACGCACGCCTGCCACCGAGAAGCTGACGAAGCGGGCGAGGGGAGTCAGGCCGTAATCCTTGATCGCCTGCTCGGACGCCAGCAGCACCGCACCGGCGCCGTCGCTCATCTGCGAGGAGTTGCCGGCGGTGACACTGCCGCCGAACTGGCCATTGCGGAACACCGGACGCAGCCGGGCCAGGCCCTCGATCGAGGTGTCCGGGCGCGGGCCTTCGTCGGTGTCCACCAGGCGCTTCTTCAGCTGGATGGCGTTGCCGGCGAGGTCGGGCAGGTGCGAGAGCACCTCGTACGGGCTGATCTCATCGCGGAATTCGCCGGCGGCGATCGCGGCCAGCGCCTTCTGGTGGGAGGCGAGGGCGAACGCGTCCTGGTCCTCGCGCGAGACCTTCCACTCCTCGGCCACCTTCTCGGCAGTGATGCCCATGCCGTAGGCGATGGCGACGTGGTCGTCCTTGAACACCGACGGCGACAGCGCGACCTTGTTGCCCATCATCGGGACCATCGACATCGATTCGGTGCCGCCGGCCAGCATCAGGTCGGCGTTGCCCAGGCGGATCTGGTCGGCGGCCAGTGCGACGGCCTGCAGGCCGGACGAACAGAAGCGGTTGATGGTCTGGGCGGCGATGGTGTCCGGCAGGCCAGCCAGCAGCAGGCCGATGCGGGCCACGTTCATGCCCTGCTCGCCCTCCGGCATGGCGCAGCCGATGATGGCGTCGTCGATGCGGTTGACGTCGATGCCCGGTGCCTGCGCAACCACGGCCTTGAGCACGTGGGCGAGCATGTCGTCGGGACGGGTGTTGCGGAACACGCCTTTGGGCGCCTTGCCGACCGGGGTGCGGGTGGCGGCGACGATGTAGGCGTCCTGGATCTGCTTGCTCATGGAACTCTCCGGAATCTGATGACGGGGACAGGAACAGGATCGACGGGGCGGGGCGGTCCCGCCCGGGATCAGTTCCTCAGCGGCTTGCCCGTCTTGAGCATGTGGCCGATGCGCGCCTGGGTCTTTTCCTGCTGTGCCAGCTCGACGAAGTGCCTGCGCTCGAGCGAGAGCAGCCATTCCTCGTCGACCAGCGAGCCACGGTCGATCTCGCCACCGCTGACGACGGTGGCGATGCGGGTCGCGATCTCGTCGTCGTAAGGGCTGATGAAGCGGCCTTCCAGCATGTTGACCAGCAGCATGCGGAAGGTGGCGATGCCGACGTCGCCGGCGACCTGGATACGGCGCTCCGGCAGCGGCGGACGGTAGCCACCCTCGGCCAGGTTGCGCGCCTCGGCCTTGGCCACGTGCAGCAGCTCGTGGGCGTTGAACACGATTCGGTCGGTCGGGCGCAGCAGGCCCAGTTCCTTGGCCTCG
>JBQGEI010000356.1:0-5434 GCA_052039535.1 Pseudoxanthomonas sp. | reverse complement strand
GCGCGGATGTTCTCGCACCACCAGTTGTTGTTCATCTCGTTGACGCGGTCGATCAGGATGAAGCCCGGCTCGGCGTAGTCGTACGTGGAGACCATGATCATGTCCCACAGGTGCCGGGCCTTGATGTGCCCGTACACGCGGCAGGCGACCAGGCCGTCGTCGCGCACGATGTAGGAGGCGTCGTGCGCCGGCCAGTCGCGCCAGACCACCTGCCCGGCGTCGGCCAGGTCCAGCTCGGACTCTTCCTTGCGGTTGACCGGGAACACCAGCGGCCAGTCGCCGTCGGCGTCCACCGCCTGCATGAAGCCGTCGGTGATCAGCAGCGAGAGGTTGAACTGGCGCAGGCGCCCGTCCTCGCGCTTGGCGCGGATGAAATCCTTCACGTCGGGGTGGGAGACGTCGAACGTGCCCATCTGCGCGCCGCGGCGACCGCCGGCGCTGGAAACGGTGAAGCACATCTTGTCGAAGATATCCATGAAGGACATCGGGCCGGAGGTGTAGGCGCCGGCGCCGGCCACGAACGCACCGCGCGGGCGCAGGGTCGAGAACTCGTAGCCGATGCCGCAGCCGGCCTTCAGGGTCAGGCCCGCCTCGTGGACCTTCTCCAGGATGCCGTCCATCGAGTCGCCGATGGTGCCGGAGACGGTGCAGTTGATCGTGCTGGTCGCCGGCTTGTGTTCCTGGGCGCCGGCGTTGGAGGTGATGCGGCCGGCCGGGATCGCGCCGCGGCGCAGCGCCCACAGGAAGCGCTCGTACCAGTAGGCGCGCTTGTCCTCGGTCAGCTCCGCGTCGGCCAGGGCCCGGGCCACGCGCTGGTAGGTGCCGTCGATGTCGGCATCCAGCGGGGCGCCCTGCTTGGTCTTCAGGCGGTACTTCTTGTCCCAGATGTCCTGGGAGGCCGGCTGCAGCGGGATGTCCGCGGCGGGTTTGTCCGTGTCCTTGACCACTTCGAGGCGCACCGTACTCATGCTGTTGGGTTCTCCTTCCGCACCGGTTTCAGCTTCCTGGAACCGGAACGCGGCGGAGGAAAAGGAAGACTGCCGCGGCGACGCGCGGCGCGCGCCGCCCGACCGTGTCAGGCGCCGGGTTCGACGCAGCCAGCGAGGCCGCTTCCGTACGCAGTTTCCTGTCCCATCCGCTCGCCGCTCCGGCGTTCTGGCCCGGTGCGAGGCGTATTCACCTGACACCACAACTAGGGCCCGCGTTGTGTTCGACCGCTATATCTAGTGGCACGACAGGCCGCCAAGCTAGCCCTGACTCCGGGTAGTGTCAACCGCAATCGGGCAAAGCCAGCGGCGGCGGCGGCCTGCCTCCGCACGGCTCCGGACGGAACGCCGGCGACCGCGCAGGTCAAGCCCGGTTTCACCGGCGGTTAAATCCGTCGGGGGCACACTCGTTCAGCTTGATGACGGCTGCCACCGCCCCCATGCGGGGTGGAGGCCCCACCAGTCCATCGCCTGCAAGGACCCTGCATGCGCCGCCCGACGAAGACCCTGATCGCCCTGACCGCCGCCGCCGCTTTCGGCGGCTTCGCCGCCACCGCCCTGCACGAGGCCCTGGACAACCGCGCCCAGGCCGCGCCGGCCGGTGCGCCCGTCGCCCCGGCCCCGGCCACGCTGCCGGTTGCCGGCGCCGCCAGCCTGCCGGCGGCGGTGGACGGCCAGCCGCTGCCCTCGCTGGCGCCGATGCTGCAGCGGGTGATGCCGGCGGTGGTCAGCGTGCACACCAAGCAGCGGGTGCGCGTGCGCAACCCGTTCTTCGACGACCCGTTCTTCCGCCGCATGTTCCCGCAGGTGCCACAGGAGCGGATCAACGAGTCGCTGGGCTCGGGCGTGGTGATCGACGCCCAGCGCGGCTACGTGCTGACCAACCACCACGTGATCGAGGGCGCGGACGACGTCTCGGTCACCCTGGCCGACGGCCGCACCCTGACCGCCGAGTTCCTCGGCTCGGACGCGGACACCGACGTGGCGCTGATCCGCATCCCTTCGGACAAGCTGACCGAGCTGCCGCTGGGCGACAGCGGACGGCTGCAGGTGGGCGACTACGTGGTGGCCATCGGCAACCCCTTCGGGCTGAGCCAGACGGTGACCTCGGGCATCGTCTCGGCGGTGGGTCGCAGCGGCATCCGCGGCCTGGGCTACCAGAACTTCATCCAGACCGACGCCAGCATCAATCCCGGCAACTCCGGCGGCGCGCTGGTGAACCTGCGCGGCGAGCTGGTCGGCATCAACACCGCCTCGCTCAACCCGCGCGGCAGCGCGGCCGGCAACATCGGCCTGGGCCTGGCGATCCCCTCCAACCTGGCGCGCGACGTGGTCCAGCAGCTGGTCACCACCGGCGAGGTGCGCCGCGGCACCCTGGGCCTGGAGAGCCAGGCGCTGGACGCGCGCCTGGCGCGCAGCCTGGGCCTGGCCGAGGGCCAGCAGGGCGCGCTGGTGGCGCGGGTCTATGGCGACTCCGGCGCGGCCGCCGCGGGCCTGCGCCCGGGCGACGTGATCGTGGAGGCCGGCGGCCAGCGCATCACCAGCCCCCTGGCGCTGCACAACTTCGAGGGCCTGCAGCCGGTGGGCGCCAAGGTGCCGCTGCAGGTGATCCGCGATGGCCGCACCCTGCAGCTGACCGCGACCCTGCGCGAGCAGCCGCGCAGCCTGGCGGGCGAATCGATGGATCCGCGCCTGGCCGGCGCCACCCTGGCCGAGCTGCCCGAACCGCTGCGCCAGGCGCGCGGCCGCGGCGTGCTGGTGGAGAAGGTCGCCAATGGCAGCCGCGCCGCGGGCAGCGGCCTGCGCCCGGGCGACGTGATCACCGCCACCAGTGCCGGCCCGGTGGACGACCTGCCTTCGCTGCGCTCGGGCCTGGCCCAGTCGCCGCAGCCGCTGGTGCTGCTGATCGAGCGCGGCAACGTGCGCGGCCGGCTGGTCATGCAGTGACAACCGGCCGTCCAGCCGTGACGGCTCCTACACCAGTGGCATGCTCTGATTGCCACGCCCTTGCCGCCTCGCGGCACCACCCCACAGGAGAACGCAGATGAGCCCGAACTCGACCGAGAACCTCAAGGACAGCCTCAACGAGGCCGGCGCGCACCTGAAGTACGCCGCGGGCGCCGCCAGCGAAGCCCTGCGGGGCGCCGCCGGTGCCGCGGGCGACGAGCTGCGCCTGGGCAAGGCCAACATCAAGGCCGAGCTGGCCGACACCGCCCTGTCGGGCATGCACGCCGCCGAGCTGGGTGGCGAGGCCGCGCGCGAGCAGGTCGACGCCCTCCTCGACAAGGGCCGTGATCTGCTGGACAGCGCCTCGGAGCTGATCCGCGAGCGTCCGCTGGCCTCCTTTGGCGTTGCCTTCGCCGCCGGCTGGCTGGTGGCCGCGCTGGGCCGCCGCGACCGCTGACGGCACGACCGTGAGCGACGGGGAGCGCACCGGGGACGCCGGCCAGCCGGCCGGCGAGACCCCGCCGATCGACGAAACCATCCGCCGGATCGGCACCGCGGGCCGCGAGGCCATGGGTGCCACCGGCGATTCACTGCGCGCGTTGCGCAGCCTGCTGTCGGCGGACATCGCCATGGCCCGCTCGGCGATGGGCCGGGCCCTGGCCTGGACCGGCGTGGCGGTGGTGTTCGGCGCCTCGGCCTGGCTGCTGGCCACCGCCGCGGCGGTGGCGCTGATGCAGAGCTTCGGGCTGTCGTGGCTTTCCTCACTGAGCATCGCGGCGCTGTTCAACGTCGCCGTGACCGCGCTGGCCGCGTGGCGTACGGCGCGCTTCTTCGATTACATGGGCCTGCACGCCACCCGCCGCCAGCTGTCGCGGATGGGCCTGTTCCAGGAAGACGACGAGGACGGTGATCCGGCGGACACCGCACCGCCGACGCCGCCCTCGCCGACCATGCCCGTGCCGCCGGTCGCACCCGCGCCGGCCACGCCCGCGACCGGGGAGCCGCCGCGATGAGGTTCGAGATCCTTCGCCAGCGCGTGGAACGCGCCGAAGCACGCATGGAGCGCTGCGTCGACCGCGCCAAGGACAGTCGCGGCGACCTGCGGCACCTGTGGCGCAGCGGCTGGACGGTCCCGCGCATCCTGATCGGCGGGCTGGCGGCCGGCTTCCTGGTCGGCCGTGCGCAGCCGCTGGCCCGGGTGGGCGCGGTGCGCTGGCTGCAACTGCTGAGCACCGTGTCCAGCATGATCGCCTCGATCCGCGCCGCGGCCGCGTCCGATACGGCCGACCAGGCCGCGGAGACCGCCGCCTACGGTGCGGCGATGGCGGAAGTGGCCGCCACCGAGGCCTCCCCGCAGGCGGCTGCGGCCGCGGGCGCCGCCGCAGGGGCGGCAGCGGCGGCTGGAGCACCGGCGCCTGTGCCGGGGCAGGTGCCACCGGCGCAACCGCAATCCCATGGGCGGGCACCGGCACCGGCCGAGGCGGCGACCGAACTGTCCGAGCGCTGACCTCCTCGGCCCACTGCCGGCCACCCACCGCCCGAGGCCGCATGTCCTCCCCGCCTTCCGACCCCTCCCTGCCGGCCCAGCCGGACGCCGCGGCACCGGCGATCGCCCCGGCGACGCCGGCCGCCGCCATCGCCGATCCGCACCTGGCACATCCGCGCCCGCGCGCGTCGACCTCGATCGTGCTGCTGGCCACCCTGGCGGTGGGCTTCACCCTGTGGGCGGCGCAGGAAGTGATCCTGCCGGTGCTGCTGGCGATGTTCTTCGCCCTGGTCGGCAATCCGCTGATCCGGCTGTTGCGGCGGCTGTGGATCCCGCGATTCCTGGCCGCGCTGCTGGTGCTGCTGGCCGGCCTGGCCGGGACCACCGCCCTGGCGGTGCAGCTGGTGGCGCCGGCCACGGCCTGGGCCGAGCAGGCCCCGCGCGAGGCGCGCAAGATCGGCACCGAACTGCAGAACCTCACCCGGCCGATGCACGAGGCCAACCGCATCGCCGAGGACATGGCGCGCGCGGCCGCCGGCGACAACAGCCGCAAGGTGCAGGTGGTCCGCACCCGGGTCGACGATCCCTACGCGGTACTCACCCGCACCCCGCGGCTGGCCGCCGCAGTGCTGGCGGTGATCCTGCTGACGTTCTTCTTCATGGTCTATGGCGAGAACCTGCAGCGCAACGCGATCGCGCTGATGCCCGGGCGCCAGCAGAAACGCTTCACGGTGGAGATCCTGCAGGCGATCGAACGCCAGGTCTCGCGCTACGTGCTCACCATCAGCCTGATCAACGCGGTGGTGGGCCTGGCCTTCGCCGGCGTCCTGGTGCTGCTGCGCTTCCCGCTGCAGGAGGCGCTGCTGTGGGGCACGATGGTGATGCTGCTCAACTACGCGCCCTACGTGGGCCCGCTGATCGGCATCATCGCGATGCTGCTGGTGGGCTTCATCCGCTTCGACGAGACCCTGGCCTCGCTGACCCCGGCGATCCTGTACCTGGTGCTGCACACCAT
>JBQGEI010000355.1:0-3356 GCA_052039535.1 Pseudoxanthomonas sp. | reverse complement strand
CTACGGCCGCGACTGGCGCACGGCGATCTACCGGCAGATGGGCCATCCGGAGCTGGAGGACTACCTCGACGGCCTGGACTGGGTCGTCGCCAGCCACCAGGGCGACCGCGAGCGCGCCGGCATCTACGGCGGCAGCTACGGGGGCTTCATGACCTTCATGGCCCTGTTCCGCAGCCCGGGCACGTTCAAGGCCGGGGCCGCGCTGCGCCCGGTGGTCGACTGGACCCAGTACAACCACGAGTACACCTCCAACATCCTCAATACCCCGGAACTGGACCCGGAGGCGTACCGCGCCTCCTCGCCGATCGAGTACGCAGGAGGCTTGCAGGACCACCTGCTGATCGCCCACGGCATGATCGACGACAACGTCTTCTACCGCGACTCGGTGGTGCTGGCGCAGAAGCTGATCGAGCTGCGCAAGGACAACTGGGAGCTGGCCTCCTACCCGCTGGAGCGCCACGCCTACACGCGCCCGGATTCGTGGTTCGACCAGTACCGCCGCATCCACAAGCTGTTCGAGCGGACCCTGCGGCCGTCCGCCGGTGCACCGGCCGATGCACCGGACCGCTGAGGCCGGAGCCGCCGCGCCGTCCATCCGCACTGTCGCGGCGGTGATCCGCGACGCCGGCGGACGGATGCTGCTGGTGCGCAAGCGCGGATCGGCGGTCTACATCCAGCCCGGCGGCAAGCCCGAGCCGGGCGAGGCGCCGCTGCAGGCGCTGGCACGGGAGCTGGCCGAGGAACTGGGCGTGGCCATGCGCGCAGCCGGCGCCCATCGGCTGGGCGAGTTCGAGGCCGACGCGGTCAACGAGCCGGGCCGGCGCGTGCGCGGCGAGGCCTGGGTGGTGGAAGTCGACGGCCGGCCGCAGCCGCAGGCGGAGATCGCCGCGCTGGCCTGGGTGGTTCCGCAGCCACCTTTCCCGGTTGCCGTCGCGCCCCTGAGCGCCGGCCACATCATGCCGGCGCTGCAGCGGGCGATCGCCTCCGGCGCCGTGGGCTGAAGCCGCGCCCCGGCCGCAGGCACAATGACCCGTCCCCGCCGGAGCGCCCCATGAACCCGACGCCTTCTTCGTCCGCCACCGGCTTCGTCACCGTGCTGGGGCGGATCTCCACCCTGCTGGCGGCGGTGGGCGTGCTGGCGGCGCTGGCCCAGGCCGCGGTGGCGCTGCTGCTGGGCGATGCGGCCGTGGCCGCGTTCGCCGCACGCCCGGAGGTCCCGCCGGCGCTGGGCTGGATGCTGCTGCAGCGGCGCCCGCTGGCGTTGGCGCTGCTGGTCCTGGCGGTGCTGTTCCTGGCCGCCTCCTGGGGCGTGCTGCGGCGGCAGGAATGGGCACGCCTGGCGTTCATCGGGTTCCTGGCGGTCACGGCGGTGCTCAATTTCGCCAGCCTGCCGCTTGTGGGCCAGCTGTTCGACACCGCCCGCGCGCTCTACCCGCCGGGCCTGCTGGACACGGCGGACGGCCGCGACCTGCTGACGCAGCTGCAGGTCAGCCGGATGGTCTCGCTGTTCACCGCGACGCTGACGGCGGTCGCATTCGCGGGGCTGCACGGCTGGGTGGGCTGGAAGCTCTGCGCGGCGGACGTGCGCGCCCAGTTCCGGCGCCAACACCGCCACGATTGATCCCGATCAAGGGCCGCGCGCGGGGCGCCGCTAGAATGCGCGCATGGACCCGAATTTCGACCTCGTCAGGGACTACCTGACCGGCCTGCAGGACCGCATCTGCACCGCCATCGAGACGGCCGACGGCCAGGCCCGCTTCGTGGAGGACGCCTGGACGCGGCCGGCGGAAGCCGGCGGCGCCAGCCATGCCGGCGGCGGCCGTACCCGCATCCTGCGCGAGGGCGCGGTGTTCGAGCAGGCCGGGATCGGCTTCTCCGACGTCTCCGGGACCCGCCTGCCGCCCTCCGCCAGCGCCGCCCGCCCCGAGCTGGCGGGCGCCTCCTGGCGCGCCACCGGGGTGTCGCTGGTGTTCCACCCGCGCAACCCCTACCTGCCCACCACCCACGCCAACGTGCGCCACTTCCAGGCCCAGCGCGACGGCCAGACGGTGGCATGGTGGTTCGGCGGCGGGTTCGACCTGACCCCGTTCTACCCGTTCGACGAGGACGTGCAGCACTGGCACCGCACCGCGGCGGACCTGTGCGCCCCCTTCGGCGCGGACCGCTACGAGGCGCACAAGCGCTGGTGCGACGACTACTTCTACCTGCGCCACCGCAACGAGACCCGCGGCGTGGGCGGGTTGTTCTTCGACGACCTGCATGGCGACTTCGAAGGCGATTTCGCCTACCTGCGGGCGGTTGGAGACGGCTTCCTGGACGCCTACCTGCCGATCGTCGCGCGTCGCAGGGACACGCCCTACGGCGAGCGCGAGCGCGAGTTCCAGCTGTACCGCCGCGGCCGCTACGTCGAGTTCAACCTGGTCTACGACCGCGGCACCCTGTTCGGGTTGCAGAGCGGCGGACGCACCGAATCGATCCTCATGAGCCTGCCGCCGCGGGTGCGGTGGGAGTACGGCTTCCAGCCGGAGTCCGGCAGCGATGAAGCACGCCTGGCCCAGTACCTGGTGCCGCGCGACTGGCTGGGGCTGGCCCCGGCCTGATCCGCGGCACTGGACCTTCGTGGGCGACCGCCATGCTGACTGCGGCCGCGCACAATAGGTCGGCACTGTGGCGCCAGGTAGTGGCCATGGCCGCCGTGTCTGGACGCCAGAAACAAGAAGCCCCGCCAACCAGGGGGAGGTTGGCGGGGCCGGGGAACGGGCGCTTGGGGAGGAGCCCCCGTTCCAATAGATCTGCTCCAGGGGAAGGGAGAGATCCGCGACAGGCGTTGCACCTGTCGAGGGTTATGTAACCACGCGGGACATTGATAATTCGTGAAGAGCGGTGGTAATTCAGGGCCAGGTTTATTCCGGATTCATTGGAATCGCCTGTAACGGATGAAACAGCGGAAAACCCTTGAAATATCGTTAAAAATTCAAGGTCAGTGCGCTTCGTCCCAGTTGCTCCCGGTACCGCTGTCAACCACAAGTGGAACGCTGAGTTGTACAGCGCCCGACATCAGCGCGGGCACATGCTTGAGCAGTTCAGGAACGAACGCCTCGTCGGCCTCGAACACCAGTTCGTCGTGCACCTGCAGGATCATCCGCGCGCTGCCGGCGTGGCCGGCAAGCCAAGCGTCCACCGCGATCATCGCCCGCTTGATGATGTCCGCCGCCGTGCCCTGCATCGGCGCGTTGATCGCCGCGCGCTCGGCCCCGGCGCGCTGGGCGGCGTTGCGGGCGTTGATGTACTCCAGGTGCAGGCGGCGGCCGGACACGGTCTCGACGAATCCGCGCTCGCGCGCCAGCTCGCGGGTG
>JBQGEI010000354.1:0-3853 GCA_052039535.1 Pseudoxanthomonas sp. | reverse complement strand
TCGTCGCTGGCGTCGAAGTTGTCCATGTTCGGGATCTTCCAGCCGTTCTGCTCCCACGCGGCGACGTGGTCGGCAAAGATGATCTTGTGGTCCTGGCCCAACGGCAGCTGCTCCTTGGGGCGGCTCCAGTACTGGTAGAAGGTGGCGGTGTTGTTGATCGAGGGCTTCTCGGTGCGGACGGTGCGGTAGGTGGTGTACTCCACGCCGTTGCTGGTGAAGCTCACGCCCTGCTCGCCGCCCTGGCCACCGGTGCGTACGCCGCGCTGGACCACGTAGTACTCGACCAGGTGCGCCGGATCGGTGGGGTCCATGTCCTTGTCGTAGCCCCAGCCGTACAGGGTCACGTAGCTGGCGCCGGAATCCTCGTTGAGGTGGTAGCCGATGACGCGGTTGCGGTCGCCGCGCTCCCAGCCCGGGCCGCCGACGTAGTTGTAGTCGCCGCCGATCCAGTCGATCTTGAAGTTGCCCTGCGGATCGAGCTTGAACGAGGCTTCGCCGCCATCCTTCCAGTGGGTGAAGAACCAGTCGCCCACGTGGCCGGTGGCATGGCTCTGGGTGAACAGGGTCTCGCCGTCATGACGCCGGGTGTAGGCCTTGAACTTGCTGATCGGCGGTTTGGCCTGGTCGGCCTGGTCGGCGCCGGCCTGCGGCTGGGCCGCGGCGGTGCCGGCCTCGGGGGCCGGGGAAGCGCCGCAGCCGGCGAGGCCCAGGATCAGGGCGGAGGTCAGGAGGACGGGGGTGAAGCGAAGGGTCATGAGATACCGGTAGACATGGGACGAGGGTGCAGCATGGCCTGTCGCGGCGCGTAAGCCAAGGACACGGCCCGCACATGCGCGCACTCGCGCGCACCTCAGCACTCAGGCGTCCGGCGGCTCCACCGGAAACACGCACAGCCCCAGCGAGCGGGTCTTGGCCTGGTACATGACCGTGTCCGCCGCACGCAGGTAGTCGTCACCGGTGGGCAGGCCCGGATCGCTGCATACCAGGCCGATGCTGGCGCGCGTGGACACGGTCTGCGTGCCGATGGCATACGGCGCGGCGAGCGCCGCTTCGATCTGCCAGGCCCGCGCGATGGCGGTGGTCGGGTCGACCGATTCCAGCAGCACGGTGAACTCGTCGCCGCTCATGCGCGCGACCAGGTCGACCGGGCCCACGCAGCGCTCCAGCCGCCGGGCGACCTGCTGCAGCAGCTGGTCGCCCGCATGGTGGCCGTGGGTGTCGTTGACCCGCTTGAAGCGGTCCAGGTCGAGCATCAGCACCGCGAAGCGCGTGTCGGGCCCGTCGATGGGCATGCCGTCCGGCGTCTGCGCCGGCGGGCGCTTGCGGTACAGCGCGATGGCATGATCCAGCCGGTCGCGGAACAGTGGCCGGCCCGGCAGGTGGGTCAGCGCGTCGTAGGAGCTGCCGCGTTCGGCCAGGTCGCTCAGCGAGCCGGCCATGCGCACCGCCACGCCGTCCTCGAACCGGGCCACGCCGCGCCAGTTCACCCACACCCTGCGCCCTGCCCCGTGGCAGGCGCGGAAATCCACCGAGAAGTTCGGGCTGTCCCCGGCCAGGTGCCGGCGGTAGGCCGACTGCACGCGGGCGCGGTCGTCCGGGTCGATCAGCGGCTGCAGGAAGCGCCAGCCGTCCTCGTGCAGCTCGTCGGCCCCGCCCAGGCCGACGATCTCCCGGAACCGGCTGGACACGTGCAGCACATCGCTGCGCAGGTCCCAGTCCCAGATGCCGTCGTTGGAGCCGCGCGTGGCCAGCGCGTAGCGCTCGTCGGAGCGGCGCAGCTCCATCTCCACCGCCTTCTGCCGGGTCACGTCGATCATCAGCCCGATCATGCGGTTCGGCCGTCCCGGTTCGACCACGGTGCGGCACAGGTCGCGCACCCACACCACCTCGCCGCTGCGGGCGATCAGGCGGTAGCTCATCTCGTAGGCGTAGCTTTCCGTGGCGTCGTAGGCGGCGTTGTCGATCACCAGCGCCGCCTCCAGGTCGTCCGGATGCACGCGCGAGCGCCAGAAGCCCGGGTCCGAGCGCCACTGCTCCACGGTGAAGCCGAACAGCCGCTCCACCTGCGGGCTGAGGAAGGTGTTGCCCACCCCGCGCTCGGCCTCCCAGACCACGCCGTCGATGGTCTCCAGCAGCCGCAGGAAGCGCTGGCGCACCTCCACCAGCACCTGCTCGGTGACGTCGGTGATCTCGATCAGCACACCCTGCCGGCTGAGCACCCGCTCGGCGGCGTCGGTCTCCGGCTGCATCGGCAGCCGCACCCAGCGGTAGTCCCCATCGGCGAAGCGCAGCCGGAACACCGGCATGCCCGAGCGCAGCGTGCCGGTGTCCTCGGGGTGCACGAAATCCAGCAGCGGGCGGCCGATCGCCTCGGCCACCGCATGGCCGGTGAGCGCCTGCCAGGCGGGGTTGAGGTAGGTGAGCGTCCAGCGCGCATCGGTCTGCACCACCGCGTCCGGCAGCAGGTGCAGCAACTGTGCGGACGGCGCAGGGGCGGCGGGCATGGCATATGGTCACCGAAGCGCGCTCGCGCGGTCCAGCCTTGGGACGCGCCAGGTTTGCGGCGGGGCCACGTGGACTCAAGCCCGCGGCGACGGAAGGTCGCCGCGCTCACGTGGCGGCCGGTTTGCGGCCCGGGCGCATGTGCCCGCGCCAGCCGTGACGTCGAGGACCGCAAGCCGGTGGACGGCGTGGCTGGCGCAGGCGCGCCAGCGGCCGGCCAGTGCCGTTACCGCGCCAGGTAGGAGGCCAGCACCGCCTGCACCTCGTAGATGCTCAGCTGGCGGTTGAAGGTCTTCTGCACCGGCGCGGCGGTGCCGGAGATCCAGATGTTCAGTTCGGCGTCCAGGTCGAAGGTGCCGGCGGTCTCGACGCTGAAGTGGGTGATGCTGCGATACGGGATGGAGTGGTACTCCACCTTGCTGCCGGTCAGGCCCTGGCGGTCGACCAGGATCAGCCGCCGGTCGGTGAACAGCATCGAATCGCGGATCAGCCGGTAGGCATGCTCCACCCGCTCGCCCGGCGCCAGCGCCTGGGCAAACTCCTGCTGCACCTGGGCCGCGTCGATCTTCGAGGCATTGCCGAGCAGTCCACTCAAAAGGGCCATGCGCGTCTCCTGTCGTTGGCCAAGGCTAGCAGCGTCAGCGGTCAGCGGGCCGGGGGCGCATCCACGTCCTGCACCGGGCCGACCTCCACGTGTTCGGCCGGCGGGTCCTTCCACACCGCATCCACCCATGCGAAGTACTGCTCAGGCTGCCAGAACTTGTCCGCATAGAAGTCGTGGCCGCGGATCTCCGTGGGAAGCCCGCCGCGGCCCGGCACCCGCACGGTGATGTCCTTGCGCCGCACCGTCCGGATCATCCCCTGCTGGGCGCGCCGCATCTGCCGTGCCAGGCGGGGCTTTGCAGCGGCATCGCCGTAGTGCGCCAGCACCGCGGTGCCCGCCTCCAGCGCCCGCGCCCGCCCGGCTTCGTCCAGCTGTGCCCAGTAGCGCTCGCGCTGGGCCACGAACGGGCGGTAGCCGCGCTCGGCCGCCAGGTCGGCCCACACGTACCCCATCGCCCGGTCGACCGGCGTGCCGATGCCCTTCCACGCCATCTCCGCCAGCACCGCCTGTGCCGGCTTGTCGGCATGCTCGGCCGCCTTGAGGAAGTGCCCGCGCGCCTCCTCCAGGCGGCCTTCGTCCCACGCCAGGAAGCCTTCGGTGCGGTACTTCAGGTCCGGGTGGCCCTGGAGGAAGGTCCGCGAGGCCATGACCGCCTGGTCCTCGCGGTCGAGGGTAGCGGGGTTGTCTCCGGCATGCGCCGGCGCAGGGGCCAGCGCGAGGGACAGCGACAGCAGGAAGCCGGAAGCT
>JBQGEI010000353.1:0-8971 GCA_052039535.1 Pseudoxanthomonas sp. | reverse complement strand
AGCTGCTTGGCGGCGGTGGCCACCACCCGCGCGCCGGTGGCGGCGAACGGGTGGCCGGTGGCCAGCGAGGAGCCGACCGGGTTGATCTTCTCCGGGTCGATCCGGCCCAGTGGCGCCTCCAGGCCGAGGCGGGTACGGCAGTAGTCCTCGCTCTCCCACGCGCGCAGCGTGCACAGCACCTGCGCGGCGAACGCCTCGTGGATCTCGTAGAGGTCGAAGTCCTGCAGGGTGAGGCGGTTGCGCCGGAGCATCTCGGCCACGGCCACGGTCGGGGCCATCAGCAGGCCCTCGCCATGGACGAAGTCCACCGCCGACACGTGCGCGTCCCTGAGATACGCCAGCGGCTCATGGCCATGGGCCTGTGCCCATTCGTCCGAGGCCAGCAGCACCGCGGCGGCACCATCGGTCAGCGGGGTGGAGTTGGCGGCGGTCAGGGTGCCGCGGCCGGAGGTCTTGTCGAAGGCCGGCTTGAGCGTGGCCAGCTTCTCCAGCGAGGTGTCCGGGCGCAGGATGTTGTCGCGTTCCACGCCGCGGAACGGCGCGATCAGCCCGTCGAAGAAGCCGCGCTCGTAGGCGGCTGCCAGCTTGTGGTGCGAAGCCACCGCCCACTCGTCCTGCGAGTCGCGGGAGATGTTCCACGCCTTGGCCATGTCCTCGCAGTGCTCGCCCATGCTCTTGCCGGTGCGCGGCTCGGCCACGCCCGGGAACTCGGGCTTCAGCTCGCCGAACCGGAAGCCCCGCACCAGGGCCCTGACCTTCTCGCCGGTGGTGCGGGCGCGGTTGGCCGCCATCAGCCGCGCGCGCAGCTTCCTGCCATAGACGACCGGCACGTCGGAGGTGGTGTCCGAACCGCCGCCGATGCCCGATTCGATCTGGCCCACCGCGATCCTGTTGGCCACGGTGATGATCGAATCCAGGCTGGTACCGCAGGCACGCTGCAGGGTGATGCCGGGGGTCAGCGGCGACAGGCCCGAGGACAGCGCCGCCTCGCGCCCGAGGTTCCAGTCCGAGGAATGCTTGATGACCGCACCCATGGCCACCTCGCCCAGCTGCTGCCCGTGCAGGCCGAAACGCTCCACCAGCGCCCCCAGCGTGCGCACCGACATGCCGAGGTTGCCGACGTCGGAATAGGCCGTGCTCTGGCGGCAGAAAGGGATGCGGACGCCGCCGAGGATGGCGACGGGTCGGGCGGATGGCATGGGCAGGCCTCGGGCGGATTCCATTTGTGGACACGGTCTGCATACGCGACCGAATGCATAATGCCCGCAGTGTAGCCCCGACCTGCCAGGCGGCCAATGACGCAGACCGAGTCCCCGATGAACACCCGCCGCGCCCGCGTGCGTGCCCGCTCCGCGGAGGCCGTCCATGGCTGAGGCGGTGTTCCGCGGCGTGTTCGCGCTGGAACTGGCCGGTGGCCAGCAACCCGGGCGGGCGGCCCTGTCGCCCGGGGAAGCCGGCGCCCTGGCCGCGGCCGTCGGTCGCGACCTGGCCGGGCTGGCGCCGGAGGTGGCGCAGCTGGACCTGGTGCTGGCCGCGGCGCATTTCGACCCGGCCGAGGCGTTGCGCCCGGGCTGGTCGCTGCACCGCCGGCTGGAGGAATTGCACGCGCGCGCACCCGGCCGCGGCGAGGGCCCGCGGGTGCTGGCCTTCGGTGCGGACGCCGCCGGCGAGGTGCCGCTGCCGCTGCAGGCCGACCCGGCGCTGGCCGGCGGCGGCCTGCGGATCCTGCCGTTCGTGCTGGCCGGGCCGGAAGCCACCGTCGGCGCGGTGTCGGCGGTGCTGGAGGACGCGCTGCTGCCCCAGGGTATGGCCTGCGCCGATGCCGCCCTGCTGGCCCAGGACGGCTTCCAGGCGCGGATCGAGCATGCCCGCTACCTCAGCGCGCACGACCTGGCCGCGATGATGGCCATGCAGTACGACAACCAGGGGCTGTCGGCGCTGTGGAACCTGATCGAGGCGGCCATGCTGTCGCCGGAGACGGTGGAATGGCTGGACGCCGCGCCCGAGCCGCTGCTGCGGCTGGAGCGCGGCGAGGCGCGCATGGCCCTGTTCGATCCGGCCGCCTGGTGCGCGCACTACCACGGCGGCAGCCCCGGCCAGGCCGAATGCGACCGCCTGCAGCGGGTGTACGAGATGTTCCTCGCCCGCCAGCGCCAGCTGGCCGCGGTGCTGGAAGCCCACGGCATCCCGCTGCTCTACGTGCACGCCGACGGGCGCCAGGATCCGCGGGTGCTGCTGGCCCAGCCCGGCTGAGGCGGCGGGCGCGACCGCGCCGCGCCGCCTGCGACCCCACTCAGCCCTTGACCCGGATCACGCCACAGGCGACGCGGGCGCCGGCATTGCCGGTGGGCTGGCTGCGGTAGTCGTCCGGGTCGGCATGCACGATGACCGCGCGGCCGGCGATGTCATTGGCCGCGCCGCCGCCGAGGGTCACCCCGTGCAGGTGCGCATCCACGCTGGCCACGCCCTCGGCGTTGCTGACCAGGTTGTCCATGTCCCCGCCGTGGTGGGTGCCCGTGCCCACCCGACCGTGGGCGGTGCCGGCAGGGTTGAAGTGGCCACCGGCGCTGGTGGCGTCCACCGCGCTGCAGTCGCCCTTCTCGTGCACGTGGAAGCCGAACTTGCCGTTGGCCGCCAGACCGCCGACCTGGCCGCGCACATGCACCCCGCCCTGCAGCGGGACCAGGGTCAGGGTGCCGCTGACGCGGCTGCCGGAGGCCGAGGCCAGGACCACGCCGGCTTCCCGCGCGGTGCTGGTGGCGGCCGGCGCCACCGGGGTCGACGGGGGGGTGGCCACCGGCGCGGTGGTGCTGCAGGCGGCCAGGAGCAGCAGGCCGCTGGCGGCCAGGCAGGTGGAGGCGGTACGCATCATCGGGGGTACTCCCTGGAATGTCGGGCCCCGAGGATACCCACCCGCCACGCATCGACGCGATGAACCCGCCGTCGCGTGCTCAGCGCCGGCTGCGCCCGGGCCCCAGCTTGCGCGTCACCGTGTTGCGGCCGACCCCCAGCAGCGCCGCCGCCTCGACCCGGCGCCCGCCGGTGTGTTCCAGCGCCGCGTGCAGCAGCGCGCGGTCGAACCGCGCGCGGGCCTCGGCGTGGAGGTCGCGCGCGCCGGCGCGCAGGCAGTCCAACGCCCATTGGCCGAGCTGCCGGTCCCACTGGCCGGCCCCGGCCATGGCAGGCGCCGGCGTGGCCACCGGCGCCTGCAGCACCTGCAGGTCGTCCAGGGTGATGGTTTCGCCCGGGGCCAGCGCGGCTAGGCGCCAGCACAGGTTCTGCAGCTCGCGCACGTTGCCGGGCCAGTCCATCGCCTGCAGCGCGGCCAGGGCCGAAGGCTCGAACCGCTTGGCGCCGGCGCCAAGCTTGCGCGAGGCGCGGTGCAGGAAGGTGGTGGCCAGCAGCGGGATGTCCTCGCGCCGCTCGCGCAGCGCCGGGATCTGCAGCCGCACCACGTTGAGCCGGTGCAGCAGGTCGGCGCGGAAGCGGCCCTGCTGCACCAGTGCCTCCAGGTCCTGGTGGGTGGCGGCGATCACCCGCACGTCCACCCGGATCAGTTCGCGGCCGCCTACCCGGAAGAACTCGCCTTCGGCCAGCACGCGCAGCAGCCGGGTCTGCAGCGAGGCCGGCATGTCGCCGATCTCGTCCAGGAACAGGGTGCCGCCGTCGGCCTGCTCGAAGCGCCCGATGTGACGCTTCTGCGCGCCGGTGAAGGCGCCGGCCTCGTGGCCGAACAGCTCGCTTTCCAGCAGCTCGGCCGGGATGGCCGCGGTGTTGAGGGCCACGAACGGGCCGGCCGAGCGCGGCGACTCGCGGTGCAGGGCGCTGGCCACCAGCTCCTTGCCGGTGCCGGTCTCGCCGGTGATCAGCACCGACAATGGCGCCTGCGCCAGCCGCCCGATGGCGCGGAACAGCGCGCGCATCGCCGGCGCATCGCCGATCAGCTCCTGGCTGGCCTCGGCCTGTTCGGCGGCGGCCACGACCGCCGGCGCCGGCGCGCGCGCGGCGTCGGCCGGCAATGCGCGCACCGCCAGGGCCACCGCATCGTCCAGGTCGAACGGCTTGGACAGGAACTCGTGGGCACCGCCGCGGAAGGCGCTGGCCGTGCTGGCCACGTCGGTGTAGGCGGACATCACGATCACCGGCAGCTGCGGGTGCGCCGCCTTAAGCCGGTCAAGCAGCTTGAGCCCGTCCTCGCCGGGCATGCGCACGTCGGTGAACAGCAGGTCCGGCGCCCCGCGCAGGCGCAGGGCAGACAGCGCGCTGGCCGCGTTCTCGAAACCGTCGACCTCGTAGCCGGCGTCGCGCAGCGCGGTGGCCAGCACGAAGCGCACCGAGCGGTCGTCGTCCACCACCCACACCCGGCGGCTGTCGATGCTCATGCGGTGGGTTCTCCTTCGGGTTCGGTGTGCGGCAGCAGCAGGGTGAAGACGGTATGCCCGGGGCGCGAGCGGAAGGTCAGCGAGCCGCGGTGCTCGCGCGCGACCTGGTGGGCCAGCGCCAGGCCCAGGCCGGTGCCCTCGGCCCTGCCGCTGACCAGCGGCAGGAACAGGTGCTCGGCCAGCTCGTCGGGCACGCCGCGGCCGTCGTCCACGATCTCCACCCGCAGCGCGCGCGCATGCAGGTGGTCGCGGATGTGCAGGCCGCTCTCGACCCGGGTGCGCAGGATGATGGTGGTGGCCCCGGCCTGCAGCGCGTTGTTGACCAGGTTCCACACCGCCTGCGCCAGCCGGTCCGCATCGCCGGGAAGCTCCGGGATGGACGGGTCGTAGTCGCGCTGCATGCGCACTGCGCGGGCGCCTTCGGCCTCGGCCAGGCGCAGTACCCGCTCGAGCACGGCGTGGATGTTGAGCGGCGCGTGCGGATGCTGGGGCACCGGCGAGAGCAGCTGGTCGACCAGCTTGCTCAGGCGCTGGATCTCCGAGCCGATCAGCTCGATCAGCTCGCGCTCGCCGGCGTCGTCCTGGCGCGCGGCGGCGCGGCGCGACAGCAGCTGGGCCGCGCCCTTGAGCCCGGCCAGCGGGTTGCGCAGTTCGTGGGCCAGGCCCTTGAGCGCGGCCTGCAGCGCGCCGGGAAGCGCCTGGGCCGGATCTGGCGCCGCCGGGAACGCATCGCAGGGGTGGGCTTCCAGCAGCCAGCCGTCGGCCATGCGGGTGACCCAGCCGTCGGCCAGCCGCGGCGCCTCGCCGGGCACCCCGAGGGCGATGCGGTGCAGCCGCAGCACCTCGCGGTCGCCCTGCTCCAGGAACCGTGCCAGCGCGTCGCCCTCCTGCTCCAGCGCGGCCAGCGGCTGGCCCAGCAGGCGCCGCGGGCCGATGCCGAGCCAGCGTGGCAGGGCGGCGTTGACGCCGCTGATGCGCGCCTGGGCATCGGCCCAGGCAAGCGGCGTGGCCAGGTGTTCGAGGGTGGGGGCGTCGGCGGTCATGTCGGGCATTGCACCAATCTAGTGCATGGCGCCGCCGCCAGCGACGCCGGATGGGATCTCAGCGCTGCCGGCGCGCCTGCACCGCCAGCGAATGCAGGATGCGCAGGTCCTGCGCATCCAGCTGGTCGGCCTCGTCGCCCCGGTAATGGCGGCGGTACGCACGGACCGCGGCCGCGCGGTCGTGCAGCGGCCAGCCGATGGCCTGCATCGCCAGCCAGGGGTCGAAGCCTGGGGGCGGCGCGCCGTCGGCCGGGTCCGGCCACAGCCCGAAGCCGGCGGCCGCCAGCCGGTCCCACGGGAACAGCGCGCCGGGATCGCGCTTGCGCGCTGGCGCCATGTCCGCGTGGGCGATGACCGCATGGCGCGGGATGCCCAGCCGCCCGCACAGGTCCTCGAGCAGCCGCAGCAGGGCATCGACCTGGGCCGGCGGGAACGGCGAGGCGCCATCGTTGTCCAGCTCGATCCCGACGGAGGCGGAGTTCAGTTCGGTGATACCGGCCCAGCTGCCGCTGCCGGCATGCCAGGCGCGGCGGTCGTCGGCCACCAGCTGGTGCAGGCTGCCGTCGGCACCCACCAGGTAGTGCGCACTGACCGGCCCGCCGCTGTTGCGCGTCTGCAGGGTGCGCAGGCTCTGCGCCACCGACGCCTGCTCGGTCGCGTGCAGCACCACCAGCTGCGGCCGGCGCGCGTCGTGGTTGGGCGAAGGCGCCCATTGCGCCAGCGGATTGCGCGGCGGCGCCTGGCTGCAGGCGCACAGGAGCAGCAGCAGCGTCGCCAGAAGGATGGAACGTCGGGCCATGCCGCATTGCACCGGCAAGCGCCGGGGAAGGCAAGCGTGCGGGGCCATGCCGCGGGCCGGCGGGCGCCGCAGGGTGGCGCTGCCGGGAGCCGGTGCGGGAACGAGCCGGGAACACGGGATCACCTCGGTGCTGGTGGTGCGCGACGCCCCCGGGCCGTGCGCGGCATCCGGTCGCGGCCGCCCGGGAGCGGCCGCTCGGGAGGGAGGAACCCGGTCCGCGGCGTTGCGCCGCGGACCGGTTGCAACATGAAGCCGGCCGCCGCTCAGGACTCGTAGGCGGACTCGCCGTGCGAGGTGATGTCCAGGCCGACGCGCTCGGACTCCTCGCTCACGCGCAGGCCGAACACGACCTTCGCCAGGCCGAAGCCGACCACCGACACCAGCCCGATCCAGACGATGGTCAGGCCCACGCCCAGCGCCTGGGTGGCGACCTGCGAGGCCATGTTGAAGTCCTCGCCACCCTGGCCGCCCAGCGACGGCGCGTAGAACACGCCGGTCAGGATCGCGCCGACGATGCCGCCGACCGCATGCACGCCGAACACGTCCAGGCTGTCGTCCGCGCGCAGCAGCTTCTTCAGCCCGGTGACGCCCCACACGCAGACCGCACCGGCGACCAGGCCGATGGCCACGGCGCCGAACGGACCGACCAGGCCCGCCGCGGGGGTGATGCCGACCAGGCCGGCGACCATGCCCGAGGCCACGCCCAGCGCCGAGGCCTTGCCCTTGACCAGCTTCTCGGTCAGCGCCCAGCCCAGCACCGCGGCGGCGGTGGCCACCAGCGTGTTGAGGAAGGCCAGGGCCGCACCGGCGGTGGCTTCCAGGTTGGAACCGGCGTTGAAGCCGAACCAGCCCACCCACAGCAGCGAGGCGCCGACGAAGGTCAGGGTCACGTTGTGCGGCTTGAGCGCGGTCTGGCCGAAGCCCAGGCGCTTGCCGACGAAGTAGGAGCCGACCAGGCCGGCCACGCCGGCATTGATGTGCACCACGGTGCCGCCGGCGAAGTCCAGCGCGCCCTTCTCGAACAGGTAGCCGCCGGTGGCCCAGACCATGTGCGCCAGCGGCAGGTAGCCGAAGGTGAACCAGATCACCACGAACAGCAGCACCGCGGCCAGCTTGGCGCGCTCGGCGAAGGCGCCGACGATCAGCGCACCGGTGATGCCGGCGAAGGTGGCCTGGAAGCCGACGAACACGTACTCCGGCAGGCTGACCCCGTCGGTGAAGGTGGCTGCCAGGGTGTCGATCGTGACGCCCTTGAGGAACAGCTTGTCGAGGTTGCCGATCCAGGCGCCCTCGCCGGAGAAGGCCAGGCTGTAGCCGTAGACGATCCACAGCACCGCCAGCAGCGAGAACACCATCGCCACCTGCACCAGCACCGACAGCACGTTCTTCGCGCGGACCATGCCGCCGTAGAACAGGGCCAGGCCGGGCACGACCATCAGCAGCACCAGCAGGGTCGAGGTCAGCATCCAGGCCACGTCGCCCTTGTCCACGACCGGTTCGGCCGCCTCGGGCGCGGGGTCGTTGGCCGCGGCCAGCGGCACCGCCGGCACGGGGGCGGTTTCGCCCGCGGCATCGGCCGGCGCCCCGGCAGGGGCGTCAACGGGGGCGGCGGCCGCTTCGGCCACAGGTGGCGCGGCGGCCTCCTGGGCGGTGGCGGCGCCGGCGAAGGCGAGGGTCGCCATCGCGCTGACCAGCATCATCAGGCACACGGAATAGAACCGGGCTTTCCACCCGGCGAAAAGTCGCGTCTTCATGGGTCTCTCCGGGTTGGGGTTAGAGCGCGTCCGCGCCGATCTCGCCGGTACGGATGCGGATGACCTGCTCGACGCTGGTCACGAAGATCTTGCCGTCGCCGATCTTGGCCGTGCCGGCGGACTGCTGGATGGCTTCCAGCACCGCTTCGGCGCGGTCGTCGGTGACCACGGTCTCGATCTTGATCTTCGGCAGGAAGTCGACGACGTACTCGGCGCCCCGGTACAGCTCGGTATGACCCTTCTGGCGACCGAAGCCCTTGACCTCGGTCACGGTGATGCCGGACACGCCCGCCTGGGCGAGGGCTTCGCGCACCTCGTCAAGCTTGAACGGCCGGATGATTGCGGTGATCAGTTTCATGTTCGCATCCCGATGGTGGAAGGTCCGGCCGCTGTGGCCGGCGTTCGGAACTGGCGGAAGCGGCCGGGCCACTGGCGGGCCCGGCGTTTTCCGTTACGACATGGCCGCTCCATGACGGCGGCGGCGTACCGATTCGCAGGCTGCACCCGACTTCTTTGGGGGAGGTCGTGCAGGCCCTGGAATCCTCGCTTGCTGCTTTTCTGCCTCCTTCCGCAACCGCCCGGCCCCCTGGCGGACGGCGGTATGGCGCCGATGCGAAAGCGGCGCGGGGTTTCCCCCGCGCCGCCTCCGATCAGATGCCGTAGTACAGCTGGTATTCCAGCGGGTGGGTCGCCGCCCGGAACTTGGTGACCTCCTGCATCTTCAGCGCGATGTAGCCGTCGATGAAGTCGTCGGTCATGACACCACCGGCCTTGAGGAACTCGCGATCCGCGTCCAGTGCCTCCAGCGCCTGGTCCAGGCTGGAGCACACCTTCGGGATGTCCTTCTCCTCCTCCGGCGGCAGGTCGTACAGGTCCTTGTCGCTGGGCGCGCCCGGGTCGATCTGGTTCTTGATGCCGTCCAGGCCGGCCATCATCAGCGCGGTGAAGGTCAGGTAGCCGGACTGGATCGGGTCGGGGAAGCGCATCTCGATG
>JBQGEI010000352.1:0-23488 GCA_052039535.1 Pseudoxanthomonas sp. | reverse complement strand
CAGCCTCAGCGCGCTGGTGCGCTACCCGGTGGACATGCTCAAGATCGACCGCAGCTTCATCCGCAGCGCGCCGGCCGGCGAGCGCGAGACGGCGATCGTGCGCGCGATCATCGCCATGGGCCACCAGCTCAACATGAAGGTGATCGCCAACGGCGTGGAGAGCGAGGCCCAGCTGGGCTACCTGCGGCGCAGCGACTGCGACCTGTTCCAGGGCTACCTGTTCGGCGAGCCGATGCCGGCCGAATCCGCCGGCATGGTGCTGCGCCGGCGCTACATGCGCCCGGAGCTGTTCGCCGCCACCAAGCAGGACCAGACCCTGCTGCTGGTGGACGACGAGGAGAACGTGCTGCGTTCGCTGGTACGCCTGTTCCGCCGCGACGGCTACCGGATCCTGGCCGCGGGCAACGTGCGCGACGCGTTCGACCTGCTGGCCACCAACGACGTGCAGGTGATCCTGTCCGACCAGCGCATGAGCGACATGAGCGGCACCGAGTTCCTGGGCCGGGTCAAGACCCTGTACCCGGATACGGTGCGCATGGTGCTGTCCGGATACACCGACCTGGCCACGGTGACCGACGCGATCAACCGTGGCGCGATCTACCGCTTCCTGACCAAGCCCTGGAACGACGACGAGCTGCGCGAGCACATCCGCCAGGCGTTCCGCACCCACGCCGAGCGCCAGCCGCTGCGTCCGGACGGGCCGTGAGGCCGCCGCCCTCGCATCGGCCCGGGGCGCGCGGTCAGGCCGCCTGGCGCGGCTGGCGCACCGGCAGCACGATCCGGAAGCGCGCGCCCTTGCCCGGCTGGCTGTCCACGTCGATGCGGCCGTGGTGCTTGGCGACGATGCCGTAGGAGATCGACAGCCCCAGCCCGGTGCCCTTGCCCACCGTCTTGGTGGTGAAGAACGGATCGAAGATGCGCTGCACGGCATCGGCCGGGATGCCCGGGCCGCTGTCGGAGATCTCCACCCAGACCTCGTCGCCGGCATGGCCGGTGGCCAGGCCGATGGTGCCGCGCTCGCCGATCGCCTGGCCGGCGTTGATCAGGATGTTCATGAACACCTGGTTGAGCTCGGAGGGCAGGCACTCCACCGGCGGCAGCTCGCCGTAGTGCTTCTCCAGCACGGCGTGGTACTTCAGCTCGTTCCAGATGATGTTGAGGGTGGACTCCAGGCCGGCATGCAGGTCCACCAGCTTCCAGGACTCGTCGCGCTCGGAGCGGGAGAAGTCCTTCAGGTCCTTGACGATGCGGGTCACCCGCTCGATCCCCTCGCGCGACTCGGTCATCAGCTGCGGCAGGTCGCGGCTGATGAAGTCGATGTCCAGCCGCGAGCGGGTCTGGTCGATCTCGCCCAGCATCGCGCGCGGATCCGGCGAGCGCAGCGCCCGCTCGTAGGCGTCGATCAGCGCGAACAGGCTGTGCAGGTACTCCTGCAGGCTGCCGAGGTTGGAATGCACGTAGCCGATCGGATTGTTGATCTCGTGGGCCACGCCGGCGGCCAGCTGGCCGATCGAGGCCAGCTTCTCGGCCTGCAGCAGCTTGGCCTGGGCGGCGGTCAGGCGCACGTTGAGCTCGGCGTGGCGGCGCAGCAGGTCCTGCTCGTAGGCCTGCACCTCGCGCAGGTCCTGCAGCAGCACCAGGAACCAGCCACCGTCCCCGGGGCAGTGGTAGGCGTGCACCAGCAGGATCGAATCCGGGCCGAAGGAAAGGTGGCCGCTCCAGCGGCCCTCGCTGCGCGCGTGCGGCAGCGCGTCGCGCGGCAGCAGCGCCTCCAGCGCCAGGATGCTGCCGGCCGGCGTGCTGGCGCCCTGGCACAGCGCCGAGGCGGCGGGGTTGGCGTATACCAGCGCCCCGGAGTCGCTGTACAGCAGCACGCCCTCGTGCAGCGCCTCGGCGAGCTGGTCGAGGATCGCGGGGGAAGGCATGGGGCCTTCGCGGTTCAGATGGGACATGGGAGGCGCACCGCCTGCTTCCGGGAGCCCCGGATTCTAGCGGTGGCGAGGGCGGATCAGGCGATGGCCAGGTCGCGGCATGCCTGCAGCTGCTGCGCCTGGCCGTGGGCGTCGTACGCAGGCGCGCTCTCGGCGCGGCCGAGATGGCGCAGGGCCCAGTTGACCTCGCGGCGGCGCCGCGCCAGCAGCGCACCGTTGCGCCGGTTGGCCTCGGCCAGTTCGGCCAGGCGCGCGGCCTGGTCCTGGGGCACGGCCCCTTCCAGCTCGCGCAGGGCCGCCAGCTTTTCGCCGGTGGAGCGCATCAGCAGGTCCACGTCGTGGTCCAGCAGCGCCCGCCGTTCGTCCGCCAGGGCGGCGGCCAGGCGGTCCAGGGCGACGTCGTTGGCGGCCGGGACGGTCATGCGCAGGCTCAGCCGAGCAGGCGGTCCATTTCAAGCATGCGGTCGGCGATGCGGGCCGGATCGATCCGGTAGCTGCCGGACTCCAGCGCCTGGCGCACTTCGGCCACGCGCGAGGCGTCCACGGCCGGGGCGGTGGACAGTTCGCGCTGCAGGACCTGCAGGCCGGCGGCTTCGCCGGTCAGGCGCAGGCTGTCGCCGGCACGCACGGCTTCCACCGGTTCGGAGCGGTCGGCGCCGGGCGCGCCACGGCCGACCTGCACGGTGCTGCGCAGGGCCTGCGGCGGGAGGCTGCCTTCAATCTTCTGGCTCATGGAGATGAGTCCTTGGGCGGGGTACGCGGTGGGTATCGGCATCGGGCGTCGGCAACTTTAGAGGTCGGTCACGAAAATTTTCCCGGCGTTCAGGGAGCGACCAGCACGTCCCCGCCCGGACCGACCCGGCCCTGGAGGATACGCCGTGAGGAGAGGTTCTCGACGCTGACGCGCTCGTCGATCCCCGCATCGCCCAGGGCACGGCCGGCGACCCGGACCTCCACCCCGCCACGCCGGGAGACCAGCGCGACCTGGTCGCCGCGGCGGACCACGCGCTGGGCGGCCAGGTCGCCGGCCCCCAGCACGGCGCCGGCCTGCAGTGCACGGCGCACGACCTGGCCGGCGGCCTGGGCCGGATCGGACAGCGCCCCACCGGCGACCCGCGAGGCGTCGCGCTGTTCGGTCGCCAGCGCGTCGGCGGTCAGGGTCTGGCCGGCGGCCACGCTGCGGGTCAGGACCACGACCTCCTGGCTGCGCCGCTGCCTGACCGGCACATAGAGGCGCCAGCCACCGGGACAGGCGACCTCGACCGTGGCGGCGGTCGCCTGGCGCGCTTCCAGCGGCGCGTCGCAGGCAGGCATGCGCAGGGCGGGGTCGAGGCTGGCCTCGGCCTGTCCGCCAGGCACGGCGCCCACCGCCGCCGCGCGGATCGCCTCCACCGGCTGGAAGCCGGCGGCAGCCACCGCCGCCATCGGCCAGGCGAGCAGGAGCATCAGGAGTTGGCGGGCACGCAGCATGGCGATCCGGGGTGGTCGGTTCGCCGCCGGTGGTGCAAGAGCCGTGCCGCGCGCCCTGCTCAAGCCCCTGCGGCGGCTGCCGATACCGCAGGCATGACCCACAACCTGCTCAACCGCATCGACCAGCGCACCCGGCTGGCCGGCCACAACCGCCTGGCGCTGCTGCTGTTCCGGCTGGGCGGGCGCCAGCTTTTTGGCGTCAATGTGTTCAAGGTGCAGGAAGTGCTGCGGCGGCCGCCGCTGTTCCAGCTGCCGGGGCTGCCGCCGCAGTTCGCCGGCGCCGCCGACGTGCGCGGCCGCTCGGTGCCGGTGCTGGACCTGGGCATGGCGATCGCCCACCCCGAGCGCACCCTGCCCGGCGAGGAGGGGCCGACCCAGTACCTGGTCGTCACCGAGTTCAACCGCTCGGTCCAGGGCTTCCTGGTCAGCGACGTGGAGCGCATCGTCAACATCGCGGTGGAGGACATCCACCCGCCGCCGGACCTGGGCGCCGAGAGCACCTACCTGACGGCCGTGACCCGCTTCCAGGGCGAGCTGATCCAGGTGCTCGACGTGGAGAGCGTGCTGGCGGACATCACCCAGGCGCGGATGGACGCGGTGCTGGCGCCGGAAATGGCGCTGCCGGACAACGCGCCGCCGATGCAGGTGCTGGTGGTCGACGACTCGCGGGTCGCGCGCCAGCAGATCCGCAGCGTCCTGGACCAGCTGGGCGTGGGCGTGACCCTGCTGTCCGACGGCCGCCAGGCACTGGAACACCTCCTGCAGGTGCAGTCCAGCGGCGAGGATCCGGCGCAGCGCTACGCGATGGTGATCTCCGACATCGAGATGCCGGCGATGGACGGCTACACCCTGACGACGGAAATCCGTCGCCACCCCGGGCTGGCCGGCCTCTACGTGCTGCTGCACACCTCCCTGTCCGGGGTGTTCAACAACGCCATGGTCGAGCGCGTGGGCGCCAATGCCTTCGTCGCCAAGTACAGCCCGCACGAGCTGGCCGAACACGTGCTGGCGCGCCTGCGCCAGGTGGCCGCCCAGGCGGCCTGAGGCTCCCCGCGGCCGGCGGGGCGGCGTCCTGGCACGGGTCTTGCCTCTTCCCTGGCGACCATCCGTGCGGAGGCGCCATGTCCAATCCGATCTCTTCCTACCTGGGCATCCACGCCGATGCCCTGCCCCTGCGCGAGCAGCGGATGAAGCTGATCGCCAGCAATCTGGCCAATGCCGACACTCCCGGCTACAAGGCCCAGGACCTGGACTTCAATACCGCCCTGGATGCCGCCGCCCGGGCGCGCACCGGCGCCGACCCCGGCCGTCCCGGGGCGCTGGCCGCCACCCGCGAGGGCCATCTCACCGACGCCATCGCCACCGGCCTGGCGCCGTTCCAGTACACCCGGCAGTCGGCCCAGCCGAGCCTGGACGGCAACACCGTCGACGCGGACCTCGAGCGCGCCGCCTACGGCCGCGCGGCGCTGGAATACCGCGCCTCGCTGAGCTTCGTCGAATCCAAGGTGCGCAACCTGCTCACCGCGATCACCGGACAGTAACCAGGAGCCGGCATGAGCAACCTCCCGATCTTCGATGTCGCCGGCTCGGCGCTGCAGGCCCAGTCGGTCCGGCTGAGCACCATCGCCTCCAACCTGGCCAAGGCCGATTCGGTCGCCGGCTCGCCGGAGGCGGTCTACAAGCCGCTGGAGCCGGTGTTCCAGGCACAGGCCAGCGGCCACGACCCGGCCCTCACCGGCGTGCGCGTGCGCGAGATCGCGCAAAGCGAGGCGCCGCCGGTACGCCGCTACGAGCCGGGCCATCCGCTGGCCGACGGCGACGGCTACGTGTTCGCGCCGGACGTCGATCCGGTGGCGCAGATGGTCAACCTGATTTCCGCCTCGCGCAGCTACCAGGCCGGCGTGGAGGTGATCACCACGGCCAAGGAGCTTGCCCTGGCCACCCTGTCCATGGGCCGCTGAGGACCTCCGGCATGAGCGCGATCTCCAGCGACATCTATTCCAGCCTGGGCCTGGGCCCGGCCACCGCCGCCGGCGACCGCAAGGGCGACGCGCTGGGCCAGGCGGACTTCCTGCGGCTGATGACCGAACAGCTCAAGCACCAGGACCCGCTCAAGCCGCTGGAGAACAGCGCCTTCCTCGGCCAGCTGGCCCAGTTCTCCACCGTGCAGGGCATCGAGTCGCTCAACAGCCGCGTGGACGCGTTCTCCGCGGCGATGGGCAGCGACCAGATGCTGCGCGGCGCAGCGCTGGTCGGGCGCCAGGTGCTGGTGCCGTCCACGCGCATGGCGCTGGGCGAATCCGGCGGCACCGAGGGCGCGGTGGCCGTGCCCGATGCCGGCAGCGTGCAGTTCACCGTCACCGACGCGACCGGGCGCACCGTGCGCGAGTTCACCGTGCCGGCGACCCGGGCCGGCGAAGTGCCCTTCGCCTGGGATGGCACCGATGCCAGCGGCCAGCGCCTGCCGCCCGGCAGCTACGGCATCGCCGCGCGCCATACCGCCAGCGATGGCACCGCCAAGGCCGTGGACACCTGTGTCCGCGGCACCGTCCAGAGCGTGACCGTCGGCAGCGGCGGCCTGTTCCTCGACCTTCCGGGCCTGGGCAACGTCCCGCTCGACTACGTGCTGCGCATCAGCTGACGCACCCGACCACGAACGCATCCGCAAGGAGTCCGCCATGAGCTTCAACGCATCGCTGTCCGGCATCAACGCGGCCAACGCCGACCTCAACGTCACCTCCAACAACATCGCCAACTCCAACACCGTGGGCTTCAAGACCTCGCGCGCGGAGTTCGCCGACCTGTTCTCCTCCACCAGCTACGGGCTGGCCAACAGCGCGGTCGGCTCGGGCGTGAAGGTCAGCAACGTCGCCCAGCAGTTCGCCCAGGGCAACATCGACCCGACCGGGCGCAGCCTGGATTTCGCCATCGACGGCGAGGGCTTCTTCACCGTCAACAAGAACGGCGACACCTTCTACACCCGGGCCGGCAACTTCCAGCCGGACAACCGCGGCTTCGTGGTCACCCCCGACGGCGGCCGCCTGCAGGTGTACGCGCCCAACGCCACCGGCGGCTTCGACGTGGGTCGCACCACCGACCTGCAGCTGGCCACCACCGACAGCCCGCCGTCGCAGACCGCCCTGGTCGAGCTGATGGTCACCCTGCCGGGCGCCGCCTCGGCACCGGCCGCCACCCCCTTCGACCCGGCCGATTCCAACAGCTACAACGCCAGCAGCGGCGGCGTGACCGTGTACGACTCGCTGGGCGTGGCCCACGTGCAGACCTCCTACTTCGTCAAGACCGCGAACCCGAACGAGTGGCAGGTCCACAACTACGTGGACGGCAACCCGGTCGGCGCCCCGGCCACCCTGGTCTTCGACCAGAACGGCGCGATGGTGACGCCCGCCGACGGCCGCATCGCGATGGATCCGTACGCCCCGGGCACCGGCGCCGGCGTGCTGGAGATGAGCCTGGACCTCGGCGGCAGCACCCAGTACGGCAGCAGCTTCGCCCTGCGCAGCCTCAACCAGGACGGCTTCGCCTCGGGCAAGCTCACCACCATCGACGTGGCCGAGGACGGCGTGGTCTATGCGCGCTACACCAACGGCGATGATGTCGCCCTGGGCCAGGTGGTGCTGACCAACTTCGTCAATCCCCAGGGCCTGCAGGCCACCGGCAACAACATGTGGATGGCCACCCACGCCTCCGGCACGCCGCGCAGCGGTGCCCCGGATTCATCGGACTTCGGCCGCCTCCAGTCCGGCGCCCTGGAAGCCTCGACCGTGGACCTGACCGAGCAGCTGGTGAACATGATCACCGCCCAGCGCAATTTCCAGGCCAACGCGCAGATGATCTCCACCCAGGACCAGGCCACCCAGACGGTGATCAACATCAGGTGACCGCGCATCCGGCGCGGGTGGCGCTGGCGCGCCCCCGCACCGGAGCCCGCCTGCCGCTCCACGCCCCTGACCCGGACGCCGGTTCCCCATGGACAAAGCCCTCTACATCGCGATGACCGGCGCCCGCGCCACGCTGCAGGCGCAGGGAACGGTGAGCCACAACCTGGCCAACGCCGACACCGCCGGCTTCAAGGCCGCACTGGCCAACACCGAGGCCTTCCCGGTACGCGGTAGCGGCCATGCCTCGCGGGTAGCGGCGCTGCACGTGGACCAGGGCTTCGACGCGCGCCCGGGCACGCTGCAGGTCACCGGCAACGCGCTGGACGTCTCGCTGCAGGCCGACCGCTGGCTGGCGGTGCAGGCGCCGGACGGCAGCGAGGCCTACACCCGCGCCGGCAACCTGTCGCTCACCCCCAACGGCCAGCTGGTCACGGCCGGCGGCCATCCGCTGCTGGACCAGGAAGGCAACCCCATGGCCCTGCCGCCGCACCAGGCGCTGGAGATCGGCCATGACGGCACGGTGTCGATCGTGCCGCTCGGGGAGGGTGCCGACACCCTGGCGGTCCTCGGTCGGCTGAAGGTGGTCGAGGCCCCGGCCGCGCGGCTCAGCCGCGGCCTGGACGGCCTGATGCGCAACACCACCCCCCAGCAGCCGCTGTTGCAGGCACCCGGTGCGGTGATGACCACCGGCACGCTGGAACACAGCAACGTCGACACCGCCGGCACCCTGGTGCAGATGATCCAGCTGCAGCGCCAGTTCGAGATGCAGGTCCGGGTGATCAAGACCGGCGACGAGAACGCGCGCGCGGCCAACGGCCTGCTGCGCCTGGGCGGCGGCTGAGGCCCCGCCCCCCCGGCAGCCTGCACATCGCGCACCGGCACCGGGCCAGACGGCCAGGTGGCCAGGCGCGCTGCGACATGGCCGGCCCCGCTCCCGCGAGCGCCCCGCCTGCCCACACCCCCAGGATCGGCTCCGCTGCCGCGCCGGTTTCGCCGCCGCCCTGGCGGCATCCGGCCCGCCTGCCCCGCCTGGCCCGCTGTCCGCCAGCGTGCCCTCATGCCTCCGCGCCCATCCGCGACCGGGCCGCCGGGCCGGCGGCCGCGCTCTGGCACGCCGCATGCATGGATCCCGGCGTCACTCCGTCAACCGAGGTACCGCGTCATGAATCAGGCACTCTGGGTCGCCAAGACCGGTCTGGATGCGCAGCAGACGCGCATGGCCGTGGTGTCCAACAACCTGGCCAACACCAACACCACCGGCTTCAAGCGCGACCGCGCCAACTTCGAGGACCTGCTGTACCAGCAGGTGCGCCAGCCCGGCGGCTCGAGTTCGGCGCAGACGCAGCTGCCTTCCGGCCTGCAGCTGGGCACCGGCGTCCGGGTGGTCTCCACGGCCAAGGACTTCCAGCAGGGCAACCCGCAGCAGACCGGTCGCGCGCTGGACGTGATGGTCAACGGCCGCGGCTTCTTCGAGGTGATGATGCCCGACGGCAGCTCGGCCTATACCCGCGACGGCAGTTTCCAGGTCAACGCCCAGGGCGAACTGGTGACCAGCAGCGGTTATCCGGTGCAGCCGGGCATCCAGGTGCCCGAGGGCGCCCAGTCGATGACCATCGGCACCGACGGCACCATCACCGTGCAGATGGCCGGCGACGGCCAGGCGCTGGAGATCGGCGCGCTGACCCTGACCGACTTCATCAACCCCGCAGGCCTGCAGTCGCGCGGCGAGAACCTGTACCTGGAGACTACCGCCTCCGGCCCGGCCCAGAACGGTACGCCGGGCCTCAACGGCCTGGGCCTGGTGCAGCAGGGCGCGCTGGAGGGCAGCAACGTCAACGTGGTCGAGGAGCTGGTCAGCATGATCGAGACCCAGCGCGCCTACGAGATGAACGCCAAGGCCATCTCCACCACCGATTCGATGCTCGGCTACCTCAACAACAACATCTGACCGGCGCCCCGCGCCGCTGGAGCCCGCGATGAACCTGCGTTCCCGCCTTGCCGCCACCTGCGCCCTGCCCGCCGCGCTGCTGCTCGGCGGCTGCGTGGCCGCCGGCGACGTGCGCCCCTACCCGGCCCTGGCCCCCATCGTGCCGGTGATGCCGGTACAGGCCGCCCCGACCGCCGGCGCGATCTATGCCGGTGGCCAGGGTCTGGCGCTGTACGGCGACCGCGTCGCGCGCGATGTCGGCGACCTGCTGACCATCACCCTGGTCGAATCCACCACCGCCCAGACCAGCGCCACCACACAGGTGGGCAAGGACAGCGAGATGTCGGTGGGCGTGTCCTCGCTGTTCGGCGCGCCGGTGACCTACAACGGGCGCGAGATCCTGTCGGCGGGGGCCAAGGGCGAGCGCGACTTCGACGGCCAGGGCAAGTCCAGCCAGAGCAACCGGCTGCAAGGCAACGTCACCGTCAGCGTGGTCCAGCGCCTGCCCAACGGCAACCTCGTGGTGCAGGGCCAGAAGAACCTGCGCCTGAACCAGGGCGACGAGCTGGTGCAGATCCAGGGCATCGTGCGCCCGGCGGACATCAGCCGCGACAACACCGTGCCCTCCAGCCGCGTGGGCGAGGCGCGCATCGTCTACGGCGGCCGCGGCGCACTGGCCCAGGCCAATGCGATGGGCTGGCTGTCGCGCTTCTTCAACTCACGCCTGTACCCCTACTGAGGCCGGCCATGGCAACCCACTCCCTCCGTGTATCCGGCCTGCTTGCCGCGGCCCTGGCGCTGCTGGCGCTGTGCGCGCCGGCCCGGGCCGAGCGCATCAAGGACCTGGCCCAGGTCGGCGGCGTGCGCGGCAACGCGCTGGTCGGCTACGGCCTGGTGGTCGGCCTGGACAACAGCGGCGACCGCACCAGCCAGGCGCCCTTCACCGTGCAGAGCCTGAAGAACATGCTCGCCGAGCTGGGCGTCAATGTCCCGGCGAACGTGAACCCGCAGCTGAAGAACGTCGCCGCCGTGGCGATCCATGCCGAACTGCCGCCGTTCGCCAAGCCCGGGCAGACCATCGACATCACCGTGTCCTCGATCGGCAACGCGGTGTCGCTGCGCGGCGGCTCGCTGCTGATGGCCCCGCTCAGGGGCGCCGACGGCCAGGTCTATGCGATCGCCCAGGGCAACCTGGTGGTCGGCGGCTTCGGCGCCCAGGGCCGGGACGGCTCGCGGGTGGCGGTGAACATCCCCAGTGCCGGCCGCATCCCCAACGGCGCGACCGTCGAGCGCGCCGTGCCGAGCGTGCTCGACGGCGGCGGCGACATCACCCTCAACCTGCACCGCAACGACTTCACCACCGTCTCGCGCATGGTCGAGGCGCTGGACAACGCCTTCGGCCGGGGCGTGGCGCGCGCGGTCGACGGCGTGACCGTGGCGGTGGCCGCCCCGACCGACCCGGGCGCGCGCATCGGCTTCCTGGCGCGGGTCGAGAACCTGGAACTGACCCCCGGCAGCGCGCCGGCCAAGGTCATCGTCAACGCGCGCACCGGCACCGTGGTGATCGGCTCGCAGGTGCGGGTGATGCCGGCGGCCGTGGCCCATGGCGCACTCACCGTCACCATCAACGAGGGCGTGCAGGTCAGCCAGCCGGGCGCCTTCGCCGGCGGCGGCACCGTGGTGGCGCCCAGTTCCTCCATCAGCACCTCCGAGGAAGGCAGCCGCATGTTCCGCTTCAACGGGGGCACCACCCTGGACGAGATCGTGCGCGCGGTGAACGAGGTCGGCGCCGCGCCCGGCGACCTGATCGCCATCCTCGAGGCGCTGCGCCAGGCCGGTGCACTGCGCGCGGAGCTGGAAGTGATCTGATGCACATCAACGCCCGACCGCTGCAGCTGGCCCCCCAGGCCCCCGCCGACCCGGCGCGGGTGGAGCATGTCGCGCGCCAGCTGGAGGGCCAGTTCGCGCAGATGCTGGTCAAGAGCATGCGCGATGCCAGTTTCGGCGACTCGCTGGTCCCCGGCGAGAACCAGACCTTCCGCGACATGTACGACCAGCAGCTGGCGCAGGCCATGACCGGCGGCAAGGGCCTGGGGCTGGCGCCGATGATCGCGCGCCAGCTGGCGCGCCAGTCCGGCGCCGACCCGGCCGCGGCCGCCGCCCCACTGGACACCCGCCTGGAGCCGGCGCGCGGCCCCACCCTGGCCGCCGCTGCTGCCCTGCCCGGCGACCGCGACGGCATGGCGGCGCCGATGCTCGCTCCGGAAGCCAGCCGCGCGCTGGACCTGATCGCCGGCCGCGACACCTCCGGCGGCGACGCCTCGCCGATGGATGCATTCGTGCGCCGGCTGATGGCGGCGCCGGCGGCGGCTGTCGCCTCCGCGTCCACCGCCGGCGCCGGCGCGCGTGCGGCCGAGGGTTTCGAACCCCGCAGCCCCGAGCGGTTCGTGGCCAGCATCTGGGACCAGGCGCAGGCCGCGGCACGCGAACTGGGCGTGGACGCCCGCGCCCTGGTGGCGCAGGCGGCGCTGGAAACCGGCTGGGGGCGGCGCCAGATCCAGCGTGACAATGGCGGCAGCGCGCACAACCTGTTCGGCATCAAGGCCAGCGGCTGGCAGGGCGAGCGCGCCACCACCCGCACCCACGAGTACGTCGGCGGCGTGCGCCAGACCGAGACCGCGCAGTTCCGCGCGTATGCCTCCCCGGCCGAGAGCTTCGCCGACTACGTGCGCATGCTGAAGCAGAACCCGCGCTACCAGCAGGCGCTGCAGTCCGGTGGCGACGTGCACCGCTTCGCCCAGGCGCTGCAGAGCGCCGGCTATGCGACCGACCCGTCCTACGCGGCCAAGATCACCGCCATCGCCAACGGGCCGACCGTCTCGCGCGCCATGCAGGCGATCGCCGGCGTGGCCGCACGCACCGGCGGGGCGACGGTCGCCGCGGCCGGCGACCTGGCCGCCACGCTTTCAAGGAGGTAAGCCGATGTCCGTCCTCTCCACCGGCACCGGCGCCCTGCTCGCCTTCCAGCGGGCCCTGTCGACGGTCAGCCACAACGTGGCCAACGTCAACACCGAGGGCTACACCCGCCAGCGGGTGGACTTCGCCGCGCGCAACCCGTCCGACCGCGGCTACGGGTACGTCGGCAACGGCACCCAGGTGGCCGACATCCGGCGCATGGCCGACGACCTGGCCACCTCGCGCCTGCTCGACAGCGGCGGCGAGCTGGCGCGCCTGCAGCAGATCTCCAGCCTCAGCGGCCGCCTGGATTCGCTGTTCTCCGATGGCGCCACCAACCTGGCGGGGGTGTGGTCCAACTTCTTCGACTCGGTCAGCGCGCTGTCTTCCAATGCCGCCGGCGCCGCCGAGCGCCAGAACGTGCTTTCCGAGGCGGGCATGCTCGCCTCGCGCTTCCGCCAGCTGGACGGGCAACTGCGCTCGCTGGATGGGGAGGTCAACAACAGCCTGCGCGCCGGCGCCAGCGAGATCACCCGCCTGGCCGCGGAGGTCGCGCGGATCAACGGCGTGATCGGCTCGGACGCCAGCAAGGCGGCGCCGGACCTGCTGGACCGGCGCGACCAGCTGATGTCCGAGCTGGTCGGCTACACCGGCGGTACCGCCGTGCTCCAGGACGGCGGCGCGCTGAACGTGTTCACCGCCGGCGGCCAGCCCCTGGTCGTCGGTGGCCAGGCATCGACGCTGGGCACGGTTCCCGATCCCTACCGGCCCGAGCGCCTGCAGCTGACGGTGGAAGGTGGCGGCACGCGCACCGTGCTCGACCAGCGCGCCCTGGGGGGACGCATCGGCGGCCTGCTCGAGTTCCGCGCCAGCGTGCTGGATCCGGCGGCCGCCGAGCTGGGCCGGATCGCCGTGGCGATAGCGTCCACCTTCAACGAGGGCCATGCCGCGGGCATGGACCTCTACGGCACCCTGGGCGGCAGGTTCTTCAACGTGCCGGCCCCGGTGGCCACCCGCCACGCGGCCAATACCGGCACCGCCAGCATCCAGGCGCAGGTGGCCGACATCGGCGCGCTCACCGGCCAGGACCTGGTGCTGCGCCTGGGCGACGGTGGCTGGAGCGCGCTGGATCCCGGCACCGGCCAGCCGGTGCCGATGACCGGCAGCGGCACCGCGGCCGACCCGTTCCGCGTTGGCGGCATGTCGGTGGTGGTCGATGGCGCGGCCCAGCCGGGCGACCGCTTCCTGCTGCAGCCGACCTCCCGCGCAGCCGGTGCGCTGGGCGTGGCCATCAGCGACCCCTCGCGCCTGGCGGCGGCTTCCCCGGTGCAGGGCAAGGCGGCGCTTTCCAACCTCGGCAGCGGCGTGCTGGCCGGGCTGCGGGTGGACGATGCCACCAATCCGGCGCTGCTGCAGGAGGCGGTGGTCGAGTTCCTCGATGCGGGCCAGTACATGCTCGACGGGGCCGGGCCCTTCCCGTTCACGCCGGGCCAGCGCATCAGCGGCAACGGCTGGAGCGTCACCCTGGACGGCATGCCCACCGCGGGCGACCAGTTCACCATCGCCCGCACCGGCCCCGGCTCGGGTGACAACGGCAACGCGGCGCGCCTGGCCAACCTGGATGACGCACGCGTGGTCAGCGGCGGCACGATGAGCCTCAACGGCGCGGTGGGGGGCCTCACCACCATGGTCGGCTCCGCCGCGCGGCAGGCCGAGTACGCGGCCGAAGCGCAGCAGGTGATCCACGACGACGCCCGGGCCACCCGCGATGCGGTGGCCGGGGTCAACCTGGACGAGGAGGCGGCCAACATGCTGCGCCTGCAGCAGGCCTACCAGGCCGCCGCACAGATCATCTCCACCGCCGACACCATGTTCCAGTCCATCCTGAGCGCCGTCCGCCGATGAGCAACCGCATCTCCACCAGCATGATGTTCGACACCACGCTGGCCACCATGCTTGCGCGCCAGAAGCAGCTGTCGCAGCTGCAGCAGCAGGTGGCCACCGGCAAGAAGACCGTCACCGCCAAGGACGATCCGGTGGGCGCCGGCGCCGCGGTCGGGCTGGACCGCTAGCTGGCCGAGCTGGAGAGGTTCGGCCAGAACGCGAACACGGTGGGCCACCGGCTGGGCATGCAGGAGAACATCCTGGCGCTGGCCGGCGAGGACCTGCTGCGCATCAACGAACTTGCCGTGCAGGCCAACAGCGACACGCTTTCGGCCGACGACCGCCGCTCCATCGCCGCCGAGCTGCGCACGCTGCGCGACAACCTCGTGAGCCTCGCCAACAGCACCGACGGCGCCGGGCGCTACCTGTTCGCCGGCGCCGCCGACGATACCCCGCCCTTCAACCGCGGCGCCGGCGGCGTCGCCTACCGTGGCGACCAGACCCAGCGCAGCATGGAGATCGCCCCTGGCACCTTCGTGCAGGACGCGCTGCCCGGCAGCGAGGTGTTCGTACGCATCCGCACCGGCGATGGCACCATCGACGCACAGATGGCCGCCGGCAACGCCGGCAGCGCCGTGATCGACGGCTTCGGCCGCACCGCCAACGGTGGCTGGAGCGGCGCCGGCTACCAGGTCCGCTTCACCGGTGGCAACGGCTACGACGTGCTCGACCAGGGCGGTGCCATGGTGGCCAGCGGGACCTGGACCCCGGGCACCGACATCGAGTTCGACGGGCTGCGGGTGTCCATCAGCGGCCAGCCGGCCGCAGGCGATTCGATGCAGGTGGGGGCGGCCGGCACGCGCGACGTGTTCGCCACGTTGCAGGCGCTGGCCGACGCGCTCGAAGCACCGGTGGCCAGCCCCGCGGCCGAAGCGGCGCGCCGCAACGCGCTGCTGTCGGGCATGCGCGACCTGGCTCGCGCCTCCGAGCGCATGATCGACGCGCGTGCCGCCGGTGGCGCGCAGCTGGCGGCGCTGGACCAGGCCGTGCAGCTGCGCGAGGCCAGTGCGGTCACGCTGGAAACCACGCTGTCGGGCATGCGTGACCTGGACTATGCCGAGGCCATCACCCGCTTCCAGCTGGAAAGCACCGCGCTGCAGACCGCGCAGACGGTATTCACCCGCATGCACGGGCTGTCGCTGTTCAACCTGCTGCGCTGACGCTGTCACCGCACGGGGGACCGACGAAAGGGGCGCCGGCGACGGCGCCCCTTTCTGTTTGCGGGACATGTCATCCGGCAGGCGCCGCCGATTGCGCCCCTTCTCGTGTTTTTCGTCCTGGCGCTAAAGCCCGCCGACGGCTTGCCGTTAACCACAACCGGTAGGCGGACACACCCGCGGTTCGCCTTCCTGGCCAGCGTAACCCCCCGGCGGCAAAGCGGAAAAAAGCCGGATCGACGCTAAAGCTTCCACCGCAGACGCCGTTATCAGAAACAGCAGCGGCACCGGTCAGTTGATGACCCCCCTGCGGAGGTCCGGCCAAGGCTTACGCAGTCCTACCCGCCGGGATGAATCGCCAAGAGGAGAATCACAATGTCGCAAGTCATCAACACCAACGTGATGTCGCTGAACGCCCAGCGCAACCTGTCCACCAGCAGCGCCAGCATGGCGACCACGATCCAGCGCCTGTCCTCGGGCCTGCGCATCAACAGCGCCAAGGACGACGCCGCCGGCCTGGCCATCAGCCAGCGCATGACCGCCCAGGTCCGCGGCATGGACGTCGCCGCCCGCAACGCCAACGACGGCATCTCGCTGGCCCAGACCGCCGAAGGCGCGCTGAGCTCGATCAGCGAGAACATGCAGCGCATCCGCGAGCTGGCCGTGCAGGCCGCCAACGGCACCAACAGCGCCGAGGACCGCGCCGCGCTGCAGAAGGAAGTGGGCCAGCTGTCCGAGGAAATCGGCCGCGTCAAGGACAACGCCAACTTCAATGGCACCAAGCTGATCAACGGCGACACCACGAGCTTCACGATCCAGGTCGGCGCCGACGCCGCCGGTGACAACCAGATCTCCATCAGCACGGTGGACATGAGCGCCACGGCCACCGCCATCGCCGCCCTGGACATCTCCACCGCCTCCGGCGCCACCGCCGCGCTGACCGCCATCGACACCCAGCTGGCGACCGTCAACAACGCCCGCGCCGACCTCGGTGCGATCCAGAACCGCTTCAGCTCGGTGATCTCCAACCTGCAGACCAGCTCGGAGAACCTGTCGGCCGCCCGCAGCCGGATCCAGGATACCGACTACGCCAAGGAAACCGCGGCGCTCACTCGGAACCAGATCCTGCAGCAGGCCGGTACGGCGATGCTGGCCCAGGCCAAGTCGATCCCGCAGAGCGTGCTGAGCCTGCTGCAGTAATCCAGGCGCCAGGCAATGCAGGAAAAGCCCCTCCCCGGAGGGGCTTTTTTTTGCCCCGCCCGACCCGGGCATGGAACTTGCACGGCCGTCCTGCTCAAGGGCCGCCGCCGGCGGCCGATACACCACTGGCAGCGACCGCGCACCGCGCAGGCAGGGAGGATCCATGGCGACACCGATTTCCACCGGCGGCTCAGGACTGGACATCACCTCGCTGGTGTCCCAGCTGGTCGCCGTGGCACGCCGCCCGGCCGAGGCGCGGATCAACTCCAGCGGCAGCGCGGTCAACGCCAAGCTCTCGGCCGTCGGACAGGTCAAGAACGCGATGAGCGGCCTGCAGGAGGCGCTGAAGAAGGTCGGCAGCGGCGCCCAGTCGCCGGCCTTCAAGGCCAGCGTGCCCACTGCTTCCAATTTCACCGCCAGCGCCGGCGAAGGTGCGCTGGCGGGCGAGTACTCGGTCGAGGTGGTGCGCCTGGCCACGGCCCAGAAGCTGGCATCGACCGGTTTCGCCAGCGACGCGCGGCCCGGGGCGGGCACCCTGGAGATCGCCTACGGGGGCGATGCCCCGCTGAAGGTCAACGTCGCCGCCAGCCACGGCCTGGCGGAGATCGCCGCCGCGGTGAACCGCGCCTCCGGCGGCAAGGGCGTGGTGGCCAGCGTGGTGAAGGCGGACGATGGCGACCACCTGGTCTTCAGCGCCACCGCCACCGGCAGTGCCGGCGCGCTGTCGATCACCGCCAGCGGCGATGGTGGCAGCCTTGCCGCGCTCACCACCGCGCCCGGGGGCCTGCAGGAAAAGGTCGCGGCCCGCGATGCCGTGGTTCGGGTCGACGGGTTCGAACGCGTGTCCAGCAGCAATGTCGTCACCGGCCTGGTGCCTGGCGTCACCCTCAACCTGACGCGTGCCGCCGAGGGCACCCAGCAGCTGCTGACCGTCAGCAGCGACACCGCCGGCATCAAGGCCGCCCTTGCCGCCTATGCCACCGCCTACAACAGCGCGCTGGGAACCCTGAAGAGCACCAGCGCGTTCGACGCGGCCACCAAGAAGGCATCGCCACTCACCGGCGATTCGCTGGTGCGCACGCTGCAGTCCGAGCTGCGCGGCAACGTCAGCCAGAACACGCTGGCACTGAAGGGCCTCGGCATCACCCTCTCCAAGGAGGGCACGATGGTGTTCGACGCCGAGGCCTTCGACAAGGCCAATGTGGCCGACCCGGATGCCGTCACCCGGATGTTCGGCCGCGAGGGCACCTACACCACCGGGATGGAAGCGGTGTTCAAGGCGGCCCTGGACTCCTTCGAGGGCAGCCTGACCCTGCGCACCGACGGCCTGAACAAGCAGATCCGTTCGCTCGAGGACCAGCTGGACCGCCTCGACGTGAAGATGGACAAGCTCACCACGCTCTACACCAAGCAGTTCACGGCCATGGAAACCATGATCATGCAGCTGCAGGGCAGCGCCAGCTCGCTCAACGACCTGCTGTCGACCAAGTAGCGCTAAAGCGCGGCGGCCGCCCGGCCGATACCGCCTGCAGCAGGCGCCCCGTCGCTGGACACCCCGCCCGGCATCCCGGGGCCGCCAACAAAGGAACCACGCCATGTACGGACCCAGCCGCAACCTCGCCGAGCAGTACCGCAGGACCGCCGTGTCCTCCCGGGTGGCCGAAGCCGATCCGCACCAGCTCATCGCCATGCTGTTCGAAGGCGCCAGCCAGCGCATCCGTCGCGCCCAGGCCTGCCTGGCGCAGGGCGATGTGGCCCAGAAGGGCAAGGCGCTGGGCGAGGCCTGTGCGATCGTCGGCCACCTCAACGGCTCGCTGGACCACGAGGCCGGCGGTGAGGTGGCGGCCAACCTGTCCTCGCTGTACGACTACATCGTGCGCCGGCTCACCGAGGCCAACCTGCACAACGACGCCGGTGCGATGGCCGAGGTCCTGGGCCTGCTGGGCGAGGTGGAGTCGGCCTGGAACTCGATTCCCCAGCCGCTGCGCGGCGCGGTGGCGCAATGAACGCCGCCGCGCGCCTGGCGCTGCTGCACGAGGCGATGGACGGCCTGCGCGAGATGCTGGACCGCGGCCACATCGACACCATGCCGCAGATGCTGGACGCCTACGAAGGCGCGGTGCGCGAGTTCTGCACCCTGCCCGGGGCGGCCGCCCTGCGCGAGGGCGTGCAGGCGCTGCACGACCGCCACCACGACACCATCGCCCTGATGCGCGCGCGCCAGGACGAGCTGCTGGACCTCATGCGCCGCCAGCGCCAGTCCAGCCGTGCGCTCCACGCGTACGCGGGGACGGAAGCAGGCTGATGTCCGCCGCCAGCCTCGCCGCCCTGCTCCACGACCTGGTGTCCCTGCGCCAGGCCCTGGAACAGGAGGACTACGGTTCGGCCGGCGACGTACTGGCCCGGCATGACCGGCGGCTGCGCGAGTTCGTGCAGACCACCGGGGCCCAGTCCCCGATCCAGGCCCTGCGTGGCATGCTCCAGCTCCAGCACCTGGTCCAGGGCGACGACGGCGGCATCCCCGGAGGCAGCGCATGAATCCCAGCTGGTCGGCCCGCTCGCGCACCGTCGAGCACGAACTGTTCGGCGACGTGCTGGCCTGCGACGCCGTGCTGCCGGCCTGCTTCGGCGCCGGCGCCCCCGCCCGCACCGCCCAGGCCGAGGCCCTGCTGCTTGGGCTTTCCCAGGTCGAGGACCTCCGCAGCGACGAGTCCGGCGGCGAGGAGAAGCGGGGCGAGCTGCCGCTGCTGGCACAACGGCTGGACGCCAAGCTGGACCTGGTCCTGGTCATGCTCGGCAGGCTGGTCCGCCAGTCCAGCCCGGCACTGCCGGAGACGCCACTGCGGTGGTCCAGCCTCGGGCTGCGCCTGCAGCTGCCGGCCGGCACCGCGCTGCCGGCCCTGGATTCGGCGGGCAGCGCGCGCCTGCAGCCGGCCGACTGGCTGCCCGAGGACCTGGAGCTGCCGGTGATCGTCACCGCCACCGACCAGGATGCGCAGGCCAGCTGGCTCTGGCTGCGGTTTCCGGCCATGCCGCCGGGGCTGGAGGAAGCGATGGGCCGCCACCTGTTCCGCATGCACCGGCGCCAGGTCGCCGACGCGCGGCGGCGCTGATCCGGCGGGCCGGCCACGCGCCGGTCCGTCTACAAAAGCCGGCCCCCATCGGCTAAGGTGCAAGCGTTTCCCCGGGGATCACCTGCGCGCCTGTGCGAGTTCTCATCGTTGACGACCACACCCTGGTCCGCGCCGGACTCAGCCGGCTGCTCCAGACCTTCGCAGGTGTGGACGTGGTGGCCGAAGCAGCCAATGCCGACCAGGCCGTCGACCTGGCGGCGATCCATCGCCCCGACATGGTCCTGCTTGACCTCTCCCTGCCCGGCCGTACCGGGCTCGAAGCGCTGAGCGAGATCCTCCAGCAGGTGCCGGAAACGCGCGTGGTGATGATGTCCATGCACGACGATCCGCTGCATGTGCGCGATGCCCTTGACCGTGGCGCGGCCGGCTTCGTGGTCAAGGATGCGGCTCCGCTGGAACTGGAGCTGGCGCTGCGCACCGCCGCCGGCGGCGAGGTGTTCCTCAGCCCGCGCATCTCCTCGCGGATGATCGCCCCGCTGATCGGCCGTTCGCGCCAGGCCCGGCCGCAGGGCGTCGCCGCCCTGCCGCCGCGGCAGCGGCAGATCCTGGCCCAGATCGGGCGCGGACTGAGCAGCAAGGAGATCGCCAGCAGCCTCGGGATCAGCGTCAAGACGGTGGAGACCCACCGCGCGCGGATGATGGAAGCCCTGGGCTGCCGCCGCGCCAGCGAGCTGGTCCTGCTGGCGGTCCGGCACCAGCACGAGCTGGGCTGAGGCGGCGGAATTCCGCCACGTCCACCGCCTGGCGGGGGCGATCCTGCCGGAAAGACAACGGCCTTGTCAGGAAAACCCCGACATCGGGTAGGGAAAATACCGGCCGGACTCAGGCACCCCCCGATTCTTCTGCCGGCGCGGCACAGGCACGATGCCTCACATCGGCGTCACGCACCCGGCGCCGAAGGGGAGAATGCAAGATGAAGGCCATCCAGTCGGCCCAGCTCGGCCAGCAACTGAACCTGACGCCGCAGTTGCTGCAGTCCATCCGGCTGCTGCAGCTCAACGCGCAGCAGCTGCAGATGGAGGTCACCCGTGCCCTCGAGCTCAACCCGATGCTCGAGCTGGACGAGGAGCCGGCTGCCGCCGTGCCGGCCGAGGCGGCGGGGACCGACGCCCAGGCCGGCAGCCTGGACACCGCCGCCTTCGACGAGCTGCCCGAGCCCTCGATGTGGGACGTGCCGGGCGCCAGCTGGAGCGGCGAAGGCGAGGACCGCATGCAGCGGATCGCCGAGCCCGGCTCGAGCGACCCGTTCGTGCGCGTGCTGGAGTCCCTGGCGCTGGAGCTGGACCCGGGCGAACTGGAGATCGCCGCGTTCTGGCTGGAGCATTGCGATGACGCCGGCTACCTGGAAGGCGACCACGCCGCCCTGCTGCTGCGCGCGGTCGCCCGCTTCGACGTGGCCGGGGAGCGCGTCGAGGCGATCCGCCAGCGCCTGCTGCAGGGCGAACCGGCGGGCATCGCCGCACGCGACGTGGGCGAATGCCTGCGCGCGCAGCTGGCCGCCCTGCCCTCGCCCTGCCCCGGGCGGCACTTGGCGCACCGCCTGCTGGAATCGTGCGTGGCCGAGCTGGCCGCGCACGACCACGCCGCCATCGCCTGCCGCCTGCAGGTGGAGGAAGGCGACGTGGCCGAAGCGGTGCGCCTGGTCCTGTCGCTGCAGCCGCATCCGGCCCGGCAGGCGGTCGACACCGCCTCCGGCTACGTCATACCCGACGTCGTTGTCTGGCACGGCGATGGCCAGTGGCGCGTCGCCCTGAACCCGGCCACCGCGCCGCGGCTGTCGGTGAACAGCGGCTACGAGCGCGCCCTGGCCCAGGCCGGCGAGGGCGAAGGCACCAGCGCGCTGCGCGAGCTGCTGCAGGAGGCGCGCTGGCTGACCCGCGGGCTGTCGATGCGCTACGACACCCTGCTGCGCACCACCAAGGTCCTGGTCGAGCGCCAGGCCGCGTTCCTGGCGCAGGGCGAGGAGGCCATGGCCCCGCTGACCCTGAAGGAAGTGGCCGACGCCATCGGCATGCACGAATCCACCGTCTCGCGCATCACCAGCGGCAAGTACATCCAGACCCCGCGCGGCACCTTCGAGCTCAAGCACTTCTTCGCCGTGCGGCTGGAAGGGGCCAATGTTTCCGGCGCGGCGGTGCGGGCGATGGTTCGCCGGCTGATCGAGTCCGAGCCGGTGGCGCGCCCGCTGGCCGACGACGCGATCGCCGCCCTGCTGGCGCGCCAGGGGGTGCATGTCGCGCGCCGCACCGTCGCCAAGTACCGTGAGCAGCTGTCCATCCCCACCGCCCGCGAACGTCGCCGCAGCGCCCCCGCGCCGCTGGCCCGCGCGGGCTGATCCGGAATTTCCCCATGCGCAAGATCCGCGTCCTGCTGGTCGACGACCACGAAGGCTTCATCAACGCCGCCATGCGCCACTTCCGCAAGCTGGAGTGGCTGGAACTGGCCGGTGCCGCCGGCAACGGGCTGGAGGCGATCGAGCGTTCCGAGGCCCTGCGCCCGGACGTGGTGCTGATGGACCTGGCCATGCCCGAGATGGGCGGGCTGCAGGCCACGCGCCTGATCAAGGCCCAGGACGAGCCGCCCTACATCGTCATCGCCAGCCATTTCGACGACGCCGAACACCGCGAGCACGCCACCCGCGCCGGCGCCGACGGCTTCGTCAGCAAACTTTCCTACCTCCAGGAAGTGGTGCCGATCCTGGAGCGCCTGAAGGGGCAAGCGTCATGAGTGAATCCCGCATCCTCGTCATCGACAGCCAGGCCGCCCGCGCCGAACACCTGTGCGGCCTGCTCGAGTTCATGGATCTCAACCCGCGCTGGGCCTCCTCGCCGGAGGACGTCTCCACCAGCCGCCAGCGTCCCACCGACTGGATGGCGGTGGTGGTCGGCAGCCTGGACGATGCCGGCACCGCGCGCGACTTCTTCGCATGGCTGGCCGCCACCCCGGTGCCGCCGCCGGTGCTGCTGCTGGAGGGTGAACCGGCCCCCTTCGCCGCGGCCCACGGGCTGCACGAGGCCGGCGTCTGGCCGCTGGAGTCGCCGATCCGCCATGCCCAGCTGGAGGCCTGCCTGCGCCGCGCCAGCCTCAAGCGGCTGGACGCCGAACAGCAGGCCGCCGGCACCGACGAGGGCCCCACCGGCTCCGGTCCGGCGGTGCAGCGCCTGCGCCGGATGATCGGCCAGGTCGCCCCGTTCGACACCACCGTGCTGGTGCTGGGCGAATCGGGCACCGGCAAGGAAGTGGCCGCGCGCGCCATCCACCAGCAGTCGGCCCGCCGCGACGGCCCGTTCGTGGCGATCAACTGCGGCGCGATCCCGCCGGAGCTGCTGGAAAGCGAGCTGTTCGGCCACGAGAAGGGCGCCTTCACCGGCGCGCTGAGCGCGCGCAAGGGCCGCTTCGAGATGGCCGAAGGCGGCACCCTGCTGCTGGACGAGATCGGCGACATGAGCCTGCCGATGCAGGTCAAGCTCCTGCGCGTGCTGCAGGAACGCAGTTTCGAGCGTGTCGGCGGCAACCAGACCATCAAGTGCAACGTGCGGGTGATCGCGGCGACCCACCGCAACCTGGAGGATCGCATCGCCGAGGGCCACTTCCGCGAGGACCTGTTCTACCGGCTCAACGTGTTCCCGATCGAGCTGCCCGCCCTGCGCGAGCGCACCGCGGACCTGCCGGCCCTGGTCCACACCATCGCCGCCCAGCTGGCCCGCACCGGCCGCGGCGAGATCCGCTTCGCCGACGGCGCCCTGGCCGCGCTGGCCGGCTATGCCTGGCCGGGCAACGTGCGCGAGCTGACCAACCTGGTCGAGCGCCTGGCGGTGCTCAACCCCGGCGGCCTGGTGCGGCTGGACGACCTGCCCGCCCGCTACCGCGC
>JBQGEI010000351.1:0-1540 GCA_052039535.1 Pseudoxanthomonas sp. | reverse complement strand
TCTTCCAGCCCATCCAGCGGGATGCGCTCCAGCGGCCGGCGCGGCGGGGCGGCGAACATCACCTCCGCGCCCTCGCGCGACTCCAGCAGCGACTGGGTCATCGGGTCGTGCAGCAGGCGCGCGGCGGCGGCGGCGGTCGCCGGGTCCTGCGGCCAGCCGGCCAGGTCCAGGCGCATGCCCCGCTCCACCCGCGACACCGGCAGGCCGGCCCCGCGCAGCAGCTCGGTGGCCTTGCTCGACCAGGGCGAGCGCGTGCCCAGGCGCGGCACCACGTAGCGCGACAGCGCGCCGTCGGCGCGCGCAGCGTCGGCGGCGCCGGCCTGGAGGATGCGGTGGAGGGCGTCCGCGTCGGGTACGGTGTCGCCATGCTGGACGAAATACACGTGCCACGCGCCTTCGATGCGCAGGCCGGGGACGAGGGACTGCAGGCGGGATTCAAGCCGCTGCCGGCGGAACGGCGAAAGGGCGGGCGCGCCCTCGAGGACCATCATGTCCGGGAGATGTCGCAGGGAAAGGCCGGCCATTGTAGCGGACCCGGGCCAGCGGCACTGCCAGGGCCAGCGGCCGCGCCACGCGGGCGTCTGCGGAGGTGTCCGGGGGGGTGTCCCGCCCGGCGCCGGTCAGCGCGAGGCGCCGCCGGTGTCCTTGCCGGCCAGCCGGTCCAGCGCGGCGCGCAATTCCTGGGGCGGCAGGTAGCCGCCGAGCTGGGTGCCGTCCGGGGCGAAGATCGCCGGGGTACCACTGACACCGACCCGCTGGCCCAGGGTGTACTGCATGGCCACCGGGCTGGTGCACTGGCGGCGCGTGACGCCCTGCCCGGACTTGGCCGCGGTCAGCGCCTTGCGGCGGTCGCTGGCGCACCAGACCGAGACCATGTCCCGGAAGTCGTCGCTGGCCATGCCCATCCGCGGGAAGGCGAGGTACTCCACGGCGATGCCGAGCCGGTTGTAGTCGCCGATCTGCTGGTGCATGCGGCGGCAGTAGCCGCACTCGGCGTCGGTGAACACGGTGACGGTGTAGCTGGGATTCGGCGGCGCGAACACGATGCGGTCCTGCTGCGGCGCGGTGGCCAGCGCGTCGCGGCGGAACGCCTTCAGCCCCGGGCTGGTGGCCGGCTGGCGCGCCTGCAGGTCGAAAGGCTGGGACTGCAGCAGGTAGCGCCCGTCATCGGAGACATAGACCACCTGACCGCCGAGCAGCACTTCGCGGAAGCCAGGGAACGGCGCCTGGCCGATGTAGTCCGGCTGTGCGTCGGGCACCAGCCGGCCGAGCGCTTCGCGCACCACCTGTTCGGGGGCACCGGCCGCCGGGGCCGCGGCCGGCGCCTTTGCCTGCGTGCCTGCCTCCGCCACCGGTGCCTGCGGTTGCGCGCAGGCGCCCAGACTGATGGCGCACAGCAGGGCAGACACGGGAAGTCGGAGCATCGGGCAGGTCCATCGCAAAAACGGTGGCGCGATTCTGGCACAGCGTCCATGAGCGCAGGCCCACGCGCGGACGCCGGCACCGGTTGCGGGGGTCCGGGCAGGCCGCGGGGCAGGTC
>JBQGEI010000350.1:0-5553 GCA_052039535.1 Pseudoxanthomonas sp. | reverse complement strand
AGGCCCTTGCTCGCGGCCGGGTCGCCGATCTGCTCGCAGATGGCCACCGACTCGCCCAGCGCCACCAGCCGCGCCAGGTAGCCCTCGTAGGCATGCACCGGCACGCCGGCCATCGGGATCGGTGCGCCGCCGGAGCTGCCGCGCTGGGTCAGGGTGATGTCGAGCAGGCGCGCGGCCTTGCGCGCGTCGTCGTAGAACAGCTCGTAGAAGTCGCCCATCCGGAAGAACAGCAGCAGGTCCGGGTACTCCGCCTTGGCGGCGAAGAACTGCTTCATCAGCGGGGTGTGCTCGGGCGCTGCGGGCTTGTCTGCGGACTTGGACATCGGACCGGGGGCAATGCGGGGCCGCCGATTGTACCGGCCCGCCGCTCAGCCCCGGAGCAGGCGCTGGCCAGGCGGCTCGGGCAGGTCGCCGTCGGCCACCACCACCCGGTCCCGTCCGGCGCGCTTGGCCTGGTACATCGCCGCGTCGGCGCGCGCGAGCACGCGTTCGTAGTCCGGATGGCCGTCCTGCACCGCCACGCCGATGCTGGCGGTCAGCGGCAGGCGCAGGCCGCCGGACAGCACCACCGGCGTCCCGGCGATGGCATGGCGCAGGCCCTGGGCGATGGCCACCGCCTCGGCGCGGCTGGCCGAGCCCAGGACCACGACGAACTCTTCGCCCCCGAAGCGGAACAGGTAGTCGCTGCCGCGGGTGTGCTCGGTCAGCAGCGAGGCGACGTGCTGCAGCGCGCGGTCGCCCGCCTCGTGCCCGTGCTGGTCGTTGATCGACTTGAAGTGGTCCAGGTCCAGCATCAGCACGGCGAACTGGCGGCCGCTGCTGGCGTGCAGCGCGATCTCGCGGCGCAGGATGGTCGGCAGGAACCGGCGGTTGAGCAGCCGGGTCAGCGCATCGCGGCCTGCTTCCAGGTCGCCGATTCCTTCGAACATGATCCCCACCAGGTGGCGGATCTGCGCGGTCCAGCCACGGATGTCCTCCAGCAGGGCCCGGCGCGCGGCTGGTGCGGCGGACGCAGCCAGGCGCTCGCGCAGCGCCATGTCGATCCGCTCACCGAGCTGCGTGACCTCGCGCGTCTCGGCGGTGTCGCCGAAGCTGGCCATGCCCTTGTGCAGGAACCACAGGCCGAACTCCGATCGGGACAGCAGCAGGTTTTCCACCGCCCCGGCCTGTTCGGCGGTCAGCGCATACAGCAGGCTGTTCTCCCATGCCAGCAGCAGCGCACGCTGGCGCTCGCGCTCGGTGCCGACGTTCTGGATCAGGGAGAACAGACGGAAGGAGCCGTCGAGCTCGCCGGCGGCCTCGCGCGAGCGGGCGTAGGCGCGGGTCATCGATTCCAGCGCCAGGTCGAGCAGGGCATCGAGGTGGATCACCGCGTCGAGTGCCTCGGCCTCGCTGGCGGCCCGGCGGCGGATGCCCTCGTGCATCCGGGCCTTGAGCATGCGCGCGCCACGCCCGACCAGGTCCACCGGGACCCCGATGCGTGCGTGCACCTGGCCCACGTGTTCCTGCAGTTGCTGCACCGCCTGCACGTCCTCCGGCAGTGCGCTGACCAGCTCGTGCAGCCATCGCTGCAGCGAGGGCTTGAGACGGTCGCGGACCTGCTCCGGATCGAGGAAGCGTGCGGCACGGGGATCGTCCAGCATCCCCTCGTAGAAATGATCGGCCAGGGCCGGGCCGCCTTCGGCGGCGACCGCCGCCAGCAGCGCGCCGGCCGGGGCCCGGGTCACCGCCAGGCGCAGCTGCCAGGCGGCCAGCAGCTGCGGATCGGGCGGCGTGGAGGCGGCGGGTCGGTTCACGGAAGAAGCCATGCATGCGGAGTACGTCGTGATTCTCGCCGATCCGGTGGGCCGGCGATGAACTGCGACGCGCGACTGTAATAGTCTCCGCACGCTCCCTTTCCGATAGTGCCCCGGCATGGAACATCGCGACCCCCACCTGTCCGAAGCTGGCCAGCCGCCGCCTCCTCGCCACGCCGGATCGTCCGGCACCACGTGCCAGGGCGGCGCCGGCCACGGCGACACGCCCCACCACCATCAGCAAGACCATGGCCGTCCGCACGGACACGCCCACGCCGGCCATCCCCATGGCCCCGGCGGGCACAGCCACGTTCCTGCGCGGATCCAGCACGAGCGGCCGCTGTGGTGGGCGCTGGGGCTGACCTCGACGGTCATGCTTGCGGAGATCGTCGGCGCATGGCTGACCGGCAGCCTGGCGCTGCTCTCCGACGCCGCGCACATGGCCACCGACACCCTGGCCCTGGCGATCGCCCTGGTGGCGGTGCGGCTGTCCCGGCGCCCGCCGGACGCGCGCCGGACCTACGGGTACGCGCGCTTCGAGGCACTCGGGGCGCTCGCCAATGGCGGCCTGCTGTTCCTGCTGGCCGGGTACATCCTCTGGGAGGCCTGGCACCGCTTCCGCGCGCCGGTGCCGGTGGCCACCCTCGGCATGTTGGGCGTGGCGGTGATCGGCCTGGCCTGCAACCTGGCCGCGATGAAGCTGCTGCACGCCGGTGCGGGCCAGAGCCTGAACCTCAAGGGCGCCTACCTGGAAGTCTGGAGCGACATGCTCGGCTCGGTGGCGGTGATCGTCGCCGCACTGGTGATCCACCTCACCGGATGGCGGTGGGTGGATCCGCTGCTGGCGGTCCTGATCGGCCTGTGGGTACTGCCCCGCACCTGGCTGCTGGTGCGCGAGGCGCTGAACGTGCTCATGGAGGGCGTACCTTCGGGGGTGGAGCTGCCGCGCCTGCGCGGCGACATCCTTGCCCATCCCGGCGTGGCCAGGCTGCACGACCTGCACGTGTGGGCGCTGGCGTCGCGCAGCCCGGCGCTGAGCGCGCACGTGGTGGTGGCGCCAGGTACCGATGGCGACGCATTGCGGCGCGCGCTGGCGAAGATGCTTGCCGTACGCCACCACGTCGATCACGTCACCCTGCAGATGGAGGCCGACGGGGTCGACGACTGCGCCGGCTGCGATCATCCCTGAGGCCGGCGCGACACCGGCGCGGTTCTGGGCTACAAGGATGCGCCGTCTCCGAGGATCGCCGATGTCCCTACCTTCCGACGCCCAGCTGCGCGAGCAGGCCCTGGCCCTTGGCGAGCGGCTTGCCGCAACGCGCGAGCAGCTGGTCACCGCCGAAAGCTGCACCGGCGGCTGGATCGCCAAGTGCCTGACCGATATCGCCGGCTCCTCGGCGTGGTTCGACTGCGGCATGGTCGTGTACAGCTACGAGGCCAAGCAGGCCATGCTGGGCGTGCGCCCGCAGACCATCGAGGAGCACGGCGCGGTCAGTCGGGAGACGGCGTTGGAAATGGTGTCCGGGGCACTGGTGCGATCCGGCGCCAGCATCGCGGTGGCCGTGACCGGCATCGCCGGGCCCGGTGGCGGCAGTGACGACAAGCCGGTGGGGACGGTCTGGATCGCGTGGAAGCGGCGCGGTGGTTACGCCGCCGCGGAGGTGTTCCATTTCGGCGGCGACCGCGAGGCCGTGCGCCGCCAGACTGTCGGCCAGGCATTGCGTGGAGTAGCGGCGCTGCTGGACTGAGCCGATCGCGGCGGCGCTTCCGGCACGGTGCGAAAGCCGGCACTGGCCAGCCTCCAGGGGCCGGACCGGCGGTCGCCGCAGCGCGTGCGACCGCAGCGCCGTGGACGATAGCCTGTCCCCTGCCGTCGCAACGGCCGGTTCAACCTTCCGGGCGATACTCCAGCAGCTCCCCCGGCTGGCACTCCAGGACCTTGCAGATCGCTTCCAGGGTGGCAAAGCGCACCCCCTTCACGTGTCCCTGCTTGAGCAGCGACAGGTTGGTCTCGCTCAGGCCGATCGCGTCCGCCAGCTCGCGGGATTTCATCTTGCGCCGCGCCAGCATCACGTCGAGGTTGACCACGATGGGCATCAGACGATGCCCCGGGCGTCTTCCGCCGCGGCGACCGCCAGCCGCAGTACGTGGGCCACGCTGTACAGGCACAGGCAGGCGACGACAAGAAGGTAGCTGCCGCCGAAATCGAACGTGAAGCGCATCTCGCCTTCCGGGGCCATTCCCGATGCGGCCACACCCAGCATCCAGCCGGCGAACTGCAGCAGCGCATACAGGGGCAGGGAGTGGGCCAGCCAGCGGAACCCTTCCGCCACCGGCGGGCTCAAGGCGTCGTAGCGGTACAGGCGATCGCCAAGGCGGCGCAGGGCGACCAGCGGCGCCAGGCAACCGAGGCTCCCGGCAAGGCTGGACAGGGTTGCGAGCCATCTCCCGGCGCGATCAAGTGCCAGGATCTGTTCCGGGCCCATGTCGCCGATCTTCCACACCGTGGATTGCGGGTTCCAGCCGGGCAGCCAGGGCATCGCCGCCAGCAGCAACCCGAGCGCCACGACGCAGAGGGTCCCGATGGAGGCCAGCGACATGAGGTGGTAACCGTGACGGCGGATCCTGGACTGCGGATGCATGGCTCACTCCTTGAGCGCTATGGTTTACGCAAAACATAAATAACTTTACGGATCTGTCAAGCCGTCGGCCTCAATCGCATGCGACGGTTGCCATGGATCGCCGTTAGCAGTATTACTACTAACCATGGACTTGACCGACACCCAGCACTCGATCCTCCGTCTGATCGCAGATCGCATCGAGGCCGAAGGCATGCCCCCGTCGCAGGCTGAGATCGCCCGGGCTTTCGGCTTCCGCGGCGTGCGCTCGGCGCAGTACCACCTGGAGGCGCTGGAAGCCGCCGGCGCCATCGAGCGGGTGCCCGGGCGTGCGCGTGGCATCCGCCTGCGCCAGGCCACGACGGCGCCACAGGGGGTGCTCGAGCGGCAGCCGGCCGGCAACGACGATGCCGTGCGGCTGCCGGTACTGGGTCGCGTGGCGGCCGGCCTGCCGATCGGTGCAGACGTCCCCACCGACATGGCGGAGAGCTTCCTTGTGCTGGACCGCGTGCTGTTTTCGCCATCGCCGGACTACCTGCTGAAGGTGCAGGGGGATTCGATGCGCGACGAAGGCATCTTCGACGGGGACCTGATCGGCGTCCATCGCACCCAGGAGGCCCGCTCGGGCCAGATCGTGGTGGCGCGCGTCGATGACGAGATCACGGTCAAGCTGTTGCGCATCGGCAAGGACCGTATCCGGCTCCTGCCGCGCAATCCCGACTACGCGCCCATCGAAGTGCTGCCGGACCAGGACTTCGCCATCGAAGGGCTGTATTGCGGCCTGGTCCGGCCCAACCGCTGAAGCCGACCCGGCAAGGGTGGTTTTTCCGACGCGCCGGGGCGGTGTCCGGTGATGGCGGGAGCCCTGCCGGCTCGCTAGCGTCACAGGGGCCGGACCAGTCGCAGCCTTTGCGACCACGCCCGGCCAGACTACGCACACACACTCACTGACACGAGGACAACCGGATGGACGAGAACAAGAAGCGGGCCCTTTCAGCGGCCCTGAGCCAGATCGAGAAGCAGTTCGGCAAGGGGTCGGTGATGCGCATGGGCGACCGCGTGGTCGAGCCGGTGGAAGTCGTCCCGACCGGCTCGCTGATGCTGGACATCGCCCTGGGCATCGGTGGCCTGCCAAAGGG
>JBQGEI010000349.1:0-12227 GCA_052039535.1 Pseudoxanthomonas sp. | reverse complement strand
GTGATGCCGGTCACCGAGCGCACCTCCGCGCCGGCCCCGTGCGACAGCACCAGCGGGACGGTGCCGGCGATGAACGCCACGGAGGTCATGATGATCGGCCGCAGGCGCAGGCGGCAGGCCTCCAGCGCGGCTTCGACGATGCCCTTGCCCTGCAGCTCCAGTTCGCGGGCGAACTCGACGATCAGGATCGCGTTCTTGCACGCCAGGCCCATCAGCACCACCAGCCCGACCTGCACGAACACGTTGTTGTCCCCGCCGGTCAGCCACACTCCGAGCAGGGCCGACAGCAACGTCATCGGCACGATCAGGATCACCGCCAGCGGCAGGGTCCAGCTCTCGTACAGCGCCGCCAGCACCAGGAAGGCCAGCACCACCGCCAGCGGGAACACCACCAGCGCGGCCCTGCCCTGGGTGGCCTGCTGGTAGCTGAGGTCGCTCCAGTCGATGGCCATGCCCGGAGGCAGCACCTGCTGCGCCAGCTCGGTGACACGGGCCATGGCCTGGCCGGAGGACAGCACCCGCGGGTCGGCATCGCCCATCAGGTCCGCGGCCGGGTAGCCGTTGAAGCGGATGACCGGGTCCGGTCCGTAGGTCTGGCGGATGTCGACCATCGAGCCCACCGGCACCATCTGCCCGGCGGAATTGCGCGTGCGCAGGTTGGCGATGTCGCCGACCTCGTCGCGGAACGGGGCGTCGGCCTGGGCGATCACCTGCCAGGTCCGGCCGAACATGTTGAAGTCGTTGACGTAGGCCGACCCGAGGTAGGTCTGCAGGGTCTCGAACAGCTCGGTCAGCGGGACGCCCTGGGCCTTGGCCTGGACACGGTCCACCTCGGCATCGAGCTGCGGCACGTTGGCCTGGTAGCTGGAGATCGGGAAGCCCATGCCGGCGGTCTGCGCCGCCGCGCCCTGGAAAGCCTGCACCGCGTTCTGCAGCTCGCCGTAGCCCAGCCGGGTGCGGTCCTCGACGAACAGCGACCAGCCCGAGCCGTTGCCCAGCCCCTGGATCGCCGGGGGCATGAAGGCAAAGGTGAAGCCCTCCTGGATCTCGGAGAAACGCTGGTTGAGTTCGGCGGTGATCGCCTCGGCGCTGGCCTTGCGGTCGGAGAACGGTTTGAGGCTGAAGAACACCACGCCGTTGTTCGGGGTGTTGGTGAACTGCAGCGGGTTCAGCCCGGGAAACGCGACCTCGTGTTCCACGCCCTCGACTTCGGCGGCGATGGCGGCCATGCGCTTCATCACCGCGTCGGTGCGCTCGATCGAGGCGCCCTCGGGCATCTTGACACCGGCGATGATGTACAGCTTGTCCTGCACCGGGATGAACCCGGAGGGCACGGCCTTGAACATGACACCGGCGCCGACCAGCAGCAGCGCATACACGGCGAACACCGCGCCGCGGCGGCCCAGTGCCCGCGACACCGCTCCTTCATAGCGGCCCGAGCTCCGCCGGAAGAAGCGGTTGAAGGGCCTGAACGCCCAGCCGGCCAGGCGGTCGATGATCCGGGTGGCACGGTCCGGCGCGGCGTCGTGCGGGCGCAGCAGCTTGGCCGCCAGCGCCGGGGACAGAGTCAGCGAATTGACCGCCGAGATCACGGTGGAGATGGCGATGGTCACCGCGAACTGCTTGTAGAACTGGCCGGTCACGCCACTGAGGAAGGCCATCGGTACGAATACCGCGCACAGCACCAGGGCGATGGCGATGATCGGCCCGGACACCTCGCGCATGGCCAGGTGCGCCGCCTCCAGCGGCGAGGCGCCGGCCTCGATATGGCGTTCGACGTTCTCCACCACGACGATGGCGTCATCGACCACGATGCCGATCGCCAGCACCAGTCCGAACAGGGTCAGGGTGTTGATCGAATAGCCCAGCAGGTGCAGCACCGCGAAGGTGCCCACCACCGACACCGGCACCGCCAGCAGCGGGATGATGGATGCCCGCCAGGTCTGCAGGAAAAGGATCACCACCAGCACCACCAGCACGGTGGCTTCCAGCAGCGTGGTGATCACCGACCGGATCGAGTCGCGCACGAAGATGGTCGTGTCGTACACCGACTGGATCTCCACGCCCGGCGGCAGGGTCTGGCGGACCTCCGCCATCTTCGCGACCACCGCATCGCGGATCTCCAGGGCATTGGCACCGGGTGCCTGGAAGATGCCGATGGCTGCGGCGTTCTTGCCGTCCAGGCGTGCGCGCAGGGTGTAGTCGCCCGCCGCCAGTTCGATCCGCGCCACGTCCGCCAGGCGCACCACCTGCCCGTCCGTACCGCTCTTGAGCACGATGCCGCCGAACTCCTCCACGCTTTCAAGCCGGCCCTTCGCATTGATCGGCAGCAGGAAGTCGCTGCCGCCCGGCATCGGCTCGGCCCCCAGCTGGCCGGCCGAGACCTGCACGTTCTGCTCGCGTACCGCGCGCAGCACGTCGCCGGCGGTCATGCCACGGGCGGCCACCTTGTCCGGGTCCAGCCACAGGCGCATGGCGTAGTCGCCGCCACCGAACAGCTGCGCCTCGCCCACGCCGGGGATCTTGGCCAGTTCGTCCTTGACGTGCAGGCGCATGTAGTTGCGCAGGTACAGCGAGTCGTAGACGCCATCGGCCGAGGTCAGGTGCACCACCATCAGGAACACCGGCGACTGCTTCTGCGTGGTGATGCCCTGGCGGCGCACGTCCTCGGGCAGGCGCGCCTGCGCCTGGGCGACGCGGTTCTGGACGCGCACCGCGGCCTCGTCCGGATCGGTACCCGGGCGGAAGGTCACCGTCAGCTGCAGCACGCCATCGGAGCCGGCGACGGACTTCATGTACATCATGTCCTCCACGCCGTTGATGGCCTCCTCCAGCGGAGTGGCCACGGTCTCGGAGATGACCTTGGGATTGGCACCGGGGTAGACGGTGCGGACCACCACCGACGGCGGGACCACGTCCGGGTACTCGCCGATCGGCAGCAGGGGGATCGAGATCAGGCCTGCGGCGAAGATCACGATGGACAGCACCGCCGCGAAGATCGGCCTGTCGATGAAGAAGCGCGAGAAGTCCATGGGAGGTTTCCTGGATTCCGGGAAAAGGGGGCCCGCCCTCCCCGCCGGGGAGGGGAAGCAAGGGAGGACGGGCACCTGGAACGGCCGCGTGGAACGCGGCGGCGATCAGTTCATCGTGCGGCCACGGCCGGAACTGGCGCGGGCTTGCCCATGGCCTGCGCCTGCGCCTGCACCGGCATGCCGGGGAAGAAGACCTTCTGAACGCCGGTGACGATGACCCGGTCGCCGGCCTTGAGCCCGCGCTCGACGATGCGCAGGCCCTCGGCGGTGCGACCGGCCACGATGTCGCGGCGCTGGGCCCTGCCCTCGCCGTCGACCACGTACACGTACTTGCGGTCCTGGTCGGTCAGCACCGCCTTGTCGTCGACCAGTACCGCCTCGAACCGGCCGCTGCCCGGCAGCCGCACGCGCGCATACAGGCCAGGGGTGAAGCGGCGCTCAGCGTTGTCCAGCACCGCGCGGGCGCGGATGGTGCCGGTACCCCGGTCGACCTGGTTGTCGAGGAAGTCGATCCGTCCCTCGTGCGGGAAACCATCCTCGTCGGCCAGTGCCACCTGCACCGGCAGGGTGCCGTCGCGCTCGCTGGCGCGCTGGCCGTTGCGCGCAAGGCCCGCATAACGCAGGAAGCTGCGCTCGTCGGCATCGAAATGCACGTGCACCTTGTCCAGGGACACCACGGTGGTCAGCACGCTGGCCGCGTCGCCTGCGCCGACCAGGTTGCCCGCGGTCACCAGGGCCCGGCCGGCCCGGCCGTCGATCGGCGAGCGCACCCGGGTCCACTCCAGGTCCAGCCGTGCGGCATCCACGGCGGCCTGCGCCGCGGCCAGGTCGGCCTGGGCCTGCTGCGCCAGCGCGCGGCGCTGCTCCCAGGTCTCCACCGAGATCGCCTGCTCCTCGGACAGCCGGCGTGCGCGCTCGGCTTCGCTGCGGGACACGCCGGCCTGGGCCCGGGCCCGCGCCAGCGCGGCCTCCGCCTGTGCCAGCGCGGCGCGGTAACTGCGTCCGTCGATGGTGAACAGCACGTCGCCCTTCTTCACTTCCTGGCCTTCGCGATAGTTCACCTGCTCGATGTAGCCGGAGACGCGCGGCCGCAGCTCCACGCTCTCCACGGCCTCGATCCGGCCGCTGAATTCGTCCCACTGCTGCACCGTGCGCACCGGCACCTCGGCGACGCCGACCTGCGGTGGCGGCGGGCCCTGCTCTGCGGCCTGTCCGGAGCAGCCGGCCAGCACGGTGAGCGCCAGCGCGCCGGTTGCGCCAAGTGCCAGCAGCCTCCGCTGCGGCACGCGGGGACGGATCCTGGGGGTCATGCGGTTCATGGGTAGGTCCTTGTGGGAGGGGAGGGTATTGACGGAAATGGGTCGCCGGAGGTCGGCAGCGTGGCGGGCTAGGCCGGGCGGCCGGCGCCCGGGGTGCCGGATACCGCCGCCAGCACCGCGGCGAAATCGCGTGACATCAGCGCGCCGGGTTGGGCGCCGGCGGCGGGCGCGTAGGTGACCACCGCACGGGCATCGGGACTGCGGGTGGACAGCAGCGAGACCACCGCCCGTCCGACGCCCAGCGCGCTGTGCCAGCCAGGACAGGCGCGCGCGGTGTTCTCGGCGGTCCACACCGGCGCATCGATGGAGAGCATCTGCACGCGGACACCTAATGGCAGTGCCTCCTCGTGCAGGACCTGGACAAGCATGCGCGTGGCGGCCACCGCGACCGAGGCATGGCCATAGCCGGCCCAGCCAGCGCGCGCATCCGGTCCGCCGGCCAGCACGTAGCGGTCACCGCCCGCGCGCCTGAGCAGGGGGAGGAGGTGGCGTGCGGCGGCCAGGTGCGGCAGCACGTCCTGCTCCAGGGCCGAGGCCATCAGCGGCAGCGGCTGGCCGAGCAGGCGGGACGGGCGGCGCACGGCGGCGACCGCATCCACCACCGCACGCAGCGGGCGCGGCCTGCGGGCCACGCGCCGCGCCAGCGAGCGGGCGGCATCGTCGTCGGCGACCGATCCCACCATCAGCTCCAGCCCCGGCTCGTCCGGATGGAGGGCCGCCAGCGCCTGCAGGCGCGAGGCGTCACGGCCGACGGCCAGCACCGCGCTGCCGGCCTCCAGCAGCGCGGCCACCACGCCGGTGCCGACCCGTCCGCCCGCGCCAAGTACCAGCACCTCGGGAGCCAGAATCCCGCTCATGGGATTTTTTCTCCCGACATCGGGATAATCCCATCCAGATGCCCATTCGCCACCGTGCCGGCGCGACGCGACGGGATCCCCCCACGCTGCAGACGACGGGGCGCGGTGAATTCGCGGAAATGCCCGTGCGGCCGGCTTTCGCCGAGCCTTGGAAGCTGCAAGGCGCTGTCGCGGCTCGGGGTCTTGCGTGGGAACAGCAGGGTCATCAGGCGCCGGAACAACATGGCAGCCCTCCATCGGCGGGAACGGAAGGCGAAGTTACGCCCCGAACAAGGACTTGATTAGTCCCGATTAAAGGGAATAATCGTCCCGTGCCAGGTCCAATCACCTGCACTCCCCCTCCTGCAGGACATCCCCATGGCCTACGATCTCAACGACACCCTCGTTTTCGTGAAGGTGGTCGAACAGGGCAGTTTCATCGCCGCAGCCAGGACGCTCGGCCTTCCCAAGACCACCGTCAGCCGCAAGGTCCAGGAGCTGGAGACGCGCCTCGGTGCGCAGCTCCTGCACCGGACCACGCGCCGCCTCGGCCTGACGGAGGCTGGCAACGTGTATTTCGAGCACTGCCAGCGCATCGCCCAGGAGCTGGAGGAGGCCGAGGGTGCGGTCGGCCAGCTGCAGGGCGGCCCGCGCGGATGGCTGCGCTTCACCGTGCCCTACTCGATCGGCATCGCCTGGATCTCGCCGCTGCTGGGGGCCTTCCATGCGCAATACCCTGAGCTGCGCCTGGACATGCACATGAGCAACGATCCGGTGGACCTGATCGGCAGCGAGATCGACGTGGCCTTGCGCGTCGGCACCTTGCCCGACTCCACCCTGGTCGCGCGGCGCCTGGCCGGGTTCCGCACCCAGGTGTTCGGCAGCCCGGACTACATCAGCCGCCACGGCGAGCCGCTACATCCCGACGAGTTGCAGCACCACCGGATCCTTGCCGTGCGCAAGCACTACCACTCGCACCCTTCGCGCATCACCTGGCCGCTGACCGATGGCAACGGCGGCACGGCCGACTTCCCGATCAACCCCCTGATGGTGGCCAACGACCCGTCCGCGCTGCTGGGCGCGGTACTGCACGGCGAGGGGTTGACGCTGGCCACCGACGTGGCCGCCAAGCCCTACGTAGAGGAAGGCGCGCTGCGTCGCGTGCTGGCCGGCTGGACCGGACCGGAAGTGGATTTCAACGCGGTCTTCCCGCGCGGACGGGTGATGTCGCCGAAGGTCCGCGCGTTCGTCGACTTCCTGGTCGAGCGGCTCAGTTCCAACGCCGACTACATGATGGTCCACTGCCCCTCGCGGTGCCCCATGGAGGCCGCGGCGGCCGCACAGCTCCAGGCCGGCGAGGAAGTGCGCGAGGGCAAGCGCATCCTGGAGGAAGTGGTCGGCTGACTTCGCAGCGGCAGTGCAAAAAAAAAGGGGCCGCGCGAGCGGCCCCTTCATCGCGGTTCCGGCGCCGGGTCAGGAACGCACCGGCACCAGGGTGATCTCGACACGGCGGTTGGCCGCGCGGCCCGCCTCGGTGTCGTTGCTGGCGATCGGATAACGCTTGCCTGCGCCGACGGTGATGAAGCGCTGCGGGTTGATGTTCTGCGACACCAGGTACTGGGTGACCGCGTTGGCCCGCTGCTCGGACAGGCGCTGGTTGACCTCGTCGCCGCCTACGCTGTCGGTGTGGCCGGCGACCTCCACCACCGTCTTGTCGTACTCCTTGAGCACCTGCGCGACGCTGCTCAGCACTGGATAGAACTGCGGATCCAGGTTGGCGCTGTTGAAGCCGAAGGTGACGTTGCCCGGCATGTTGAGGGTGATGTTGTCGCCGTTGCGGGTCACGCTCACGCCGGTGCCCTGCAACTTGTCACGCAGCGCGGCCTGCTGGCGGTCCTGGTAGGTGCCGACGGCGCCGCCGGCAAGGCCACCGACGCCCGCGCCGATCAGGGCGTGCTGGCGGCGCTCGACCGCGCTGTCGCCGGTCAGCAGGCCGGCGGCCACGCCGATGCCCGCGCCGATCAGCGCATTGCGGCTGGTGCGGTTCATCTGCTGCTGGCCGGTGTAGGGGTCGGTGGTCTGGCAGCCGACTGCCACCATGGCGACCAGGGAGGCGGTACCGAGCAGTGCCAGGGTCTGCTTGCGGATCTTCATGAGGGAGCTCCTTGTCTGCGGGACGCGGCCTGCGCCGCTGCGCCACGGATGCTAATGCGGCCTGCGTGAACGGGGGATGGCGGCCCGTGCCCCGCAGGTTGCCTATTCGAACGACCCGACCGCGTCGTTGGCCAGGTTGTCGAAACGGGTGTATTCGCCAAAGAACCGCAGCTTGACCGCACCGGTCGGGCCGCTTCGGTGCTTGCCGATGATGACCTCCGCGAGACCCTTGTCCGGCGAGTTTTCCTTGTTGTAATACTCGTCGCGGTAGATGAACAGGATGATGTCCGCGTCCTGCTCGATGGCGCCGGATTCGCGCAGGTCGGCCATCACCGGGCGTTTGTCGGTACGCGTCTCCAGCGAGCGGTTGAGCTGGGACAGGGCCATCACCGGCACGTTGAGTTCCTTGGCCAGGGCCTTGAGCGAACGGCTGATCTCGGAGATCTCGGTGGCACGGTTCTCGTTGTTGCCCGGTACCTGCATCAGCTGCAGGTAGTCGATCACCACCAGGCCCAGGCCATGCTCGCGCTTGAGGCGCCGGCACTTGGAGCGCAGCACGTCCGGCGACAGCGCCGGGGTGTCGTCGATGAAGATCTTCGTTTCCTTGAGCATGCGGATGGCGCTGGTCACCCGGCTCCAGTCCTCGTCTTCCAGCTGGCCGGTGCGCAGGCGCTGCGCATTGACCCGGCCGTTGGAGGAGATCAGGCGCAATGCCAGCTGCGCGGCCGACATTTCCATCGAGAACACCGCCACCGCCTTCTTCGACTTGATCGCGGCGTACTCGGCGATGTTGAGCGCGAAGGTGGTCTTGCCCATCGCCGGGCGCGCGGCGAGGATGATCAGGTCCGTCGGCTGCAGGCCGGCGGTCATGTTGTCGAACTCGTTGTAGCCGGTGGGCAGGCCGGTGATGTTGCCGCCGCTCTCGAAACGCTTCTGCAGCACCTCGAACGCATCGCGAAGCGCGGTGTTGAGGCCGGTGAAATCGGTGCGGCCGCGTGCACCGGCTTCGGCGATGGCGAACACCTCCTGTTCGGCGCGGGCCAGCAGCTCGGCACTGTCGCGGCCCTCCGGCTGGAAGCCGTTGTTGATGATCTCGGTTCCGACCTCGATCAGCTGGCGCAGCACCGCCTTGTCGCGGACGATCTCGGCGTAGGCGCGGATGTTGGCCGCCGAGGGCGTGGTGGTGGCCAGCTCCACCAGGTAGGCACCGCCGCCGATCTGCTCGGAGTAGCCCTGCGAGTCGAACCACTCGCCGAGGGTCACCGCGTCGAATGGCTGGCTCTTCTCCGCCAGCTCGCGGATGGCCCGGTAGATCAGCTGGTGGTCGCGCCGGTAGAAGTCCTTCTCCACCAGCACGTCGCCCACGGAGTCGTAGGACTCGGGCGCCAGCATCAGTCCGCCCAGCACCGCCTGCTCGGCCTCGACCGAATGCGGGGGGACGCGGAGCTGCTCGATGCGCGCATCGCCGCCATCGCGGTCACGGTCGCGGGCGCGGTCTTTGCGGAAGCCGGGGCGTGCGGACATTCGGGGAGATTCCTCGGGTGGGCCCGCGCCAAAGGCGCCAGGCCGGATGGATCAGGCGGAGCAACGGCCCATCGTATGCGGCAGGCCCTCACCCGTCATTTGATAACCCTGTGCATAACAGGTGGACATCGCGCCAGCTGCGACGCCGCAAAAGACGAAGGGCGCCTTGCGGCGCCCTTCGTGGATTCCTGCGGCGGCGCCGATCAGGCTTCCGGCTCGACCACGACCTTGACGGTGGTCTCGATGTCCGCGTGCAGCGCGAGCTGCACCTCGAACTCGCCGACGTGGCGGATCGGGCCTTCGCCCATGATCACTTCGCTCTTCTCCACCGGCAGGCCGGCGGCGGTGAACGCCTCGGCGATGTCGCGCGGGCCGACCGAGCCGTACAGCTTGCCCTCGGTGGAGGCATTGGCCTTCACCGTGACGCTGGCGCCTTCCAGCTTCGCCAGGCGGCCCTGGGCGTCGTCCAGCTGCGCCTTGGCCTTGGCTTCGTAGTCGGCGCGCTTGGCCTCGAACTCGGCCAGGTTGGCGGCGGTGGCCGGCGCGGCCTTGCCCTGCGGGACCAGGTAGTTGCGGCCATAGCCCGGCTTGACGGTGACCTTGTCACCGAGGTTGCCGAGGTTGGTGACCTTCTGCAGAAGGATCAGTTCCATGGTGTTGCTCCTCTATCCGTTAGCGGTGCGCGGGGCACCGCAACGCGTGCTGTCCGGATCGGACGGTATGGGATGGACTGCCAGCGACTGGCCCGGGACGCCCTGCGGGCGGCCAACGCCGGCAGGCGCGGCCGCCACGGGCGACACGGATCAGATGTCGTGGTTGTCGGTGTCCGGGATCAGGGCCAGGAAGCGGGCGCGCTTGATCGCGGTCGACAGCTGGCGCTGGTAGCGCGACTTGGTGCCGGTCACGCGGCTGGGAACGATCTTGCCGTTCTCGGTCAGGTACTGGCGCAGGGTGTTGAGATCCTTGTAGTCGATCTCCTTGACACCCTCGGCGGTGAACTTGCAGAACTTGCGGCGACGGAAGAACTTGGACATGGGTGTGCTCCTTAGGCGGCGGCGTCGGCGTTGTCGCCGTCGGTTTCAGCAGCGGCGGCGTTGCCGCCCTCGCCTTCCTCGTCACGGCGGCGGCGCTCGCCACGCTCGGGCTTGTCGCCCTTCTCGTCCTTGCTCTTCATGATCAGCGACTGCTCGGTGTCCGGGCCGTCGCGACGGATGACCAGGTGGCGCAGGATCGCGTCGTTGAAGCGGAAGGTCTCGACCAGCTCGTCGATCGCGGCCTGGCCGACTTCGGCGTTGAACAGCACGTAGTGGGCCTTGACCAGGTTCTGGATCGGGTAGGCCAGCTGGCGGCGGCCCCAGTCTTCCAGGCGGTGGATCGAGCCACCGGCGTTCTCGATCAGCGACTTGTAGCGCTCGATCATCGCCGGCACCTGCTCGCTCTGGTCCGGATGGACCAGGAACACGACTTCGTAATGACGCATTGTGGTTTCCCTGTGGATGCGGCCCTTGCGGGCCTGGCAGCCCCCCGTCGACCGGCACGGGCGCGGTGGGGCAAGGTCTTCCGGCGCCTTGGCCAGCGCAGGAAGCCGGAAATTATGCCTGTTCAGGGACTTGGGTGCAATCCAGGCAGCCCGGGCGCAATGGCCCCCGCCGGCTCAGGCCTGGCCGGTGGTGAAGCTCTCGCCGCAGCCGCACTCGGCCTTGGCATTGGGGTTGCGGAACACGAACCCCTCGCCCAGGCCCTGGCGGGCGAAATCGATCTCGGTGCCATCCACCAGCGGCAGGCTGGCGGGGTCGACGAAGATGCGCACGCCGTCCTGCTCGAACACGGCGTCGCCATCGCGGCGGTCGCGGGCCAGGTCCGCGACGTGGCCCCAGCCGGAACAGCCGGTGCGCTCCACGCCGAAGCGCAGGCCCAAGGCCTGCGGGTCGCGCTGCAGGAACCGCTGTACGCGCTCCAACGCGACGGGGGTGAGGGTGATGGCCATGGGGAACCTCCGGGAAGCTGCGACGTCATTATAGGCGGGAGCCGCGTCCACCCCCCAGCGGGCGGTGGAACGCACAGGGTCGCGGGGTGCCGGCGCCCTCGCCTGCCACCTCGCGCAACCGCTACACTCCGGCCCTTGCAGATGGGCTCCATGACACAAGGATTCAAGCCATGACGGTGGTCAGCGTCGAACATGCGCTCGCGGGCAAGGTTGCCGCCGGCGGCGAGGTCACGGTCCGCGGCTGGGTGCGCACCCGGCGCGACTCCAAGGCCGGGCTGAGCTTCGTCAACGTAAGCGACGGCTCTTGCTTCGCGCCGATCCAGGTCGTGGCCCCGGCCAGCCTGGACAACTACGAGTCCGAGGTGAAACACCTGACCACCGGTTGTTCGGTGATCGCCACCGGCACCCTGGTGGCCTCCCAGGGCCAGGGCCAGAGCTTCGAGATCCAGGCCAGCGCGATCGAGGTCGTCGGCTGGGTCGAGGATCCGCTCACCTACCCGATGCAGCCCAAGCAGCATTCGCTGGAATACCTGCGCGAGTTCGCCCACCTGCGGCCGCGCACCAACCTGTTCGGGGCGGTCACCCGCATCCGCCACTGCCTGGCCCAGGCCGTGCACCGCTTCTTCCACGAGCGCGGCTTCTACTGGATCAGCACGCCGATCATCACCACGTCCGACGCAGAGGGCGCTGGCCAGATGTTCCGGGTCTCGACCCTGGACCTGGCAAACCTGCCGCGGACCCGGGAAGGCGAGGTCGATTTCTCGCGCGACTTCTTCGGCAAGGAAACCTTCCTGACCGTGTCCGGCCAGCTCAACGTCGAGGCCTATGCCCTGGCCCTGAGCAAGGTCTACACGTTCGGACCCACCTTCCGCGCCGAGAACTCCCACACCACCCGGCACCTGGCCGAGTTCTGGATGATCGAGCCGGAGATCGCCTTCGCGGACCTCGCCGCGGACGCGGACCTGGCCGAGGATTTCCTCAAGTACCTGTTCCGCACCGTGCTGGCCGAGCGCGCCGACGACATGGCCTTCATCGCCGAACGCGTGCAGAAGGATGCCGTCACCCGCCTGGAAGGCTTCATCAACGCACCGTTCGAGCGCATCGACTACGGCGAGGCGATCCGCCTGCTGCAGGCCTCGGGCAGGAAGTTCGACTTCCCGGTCGAGTGGGGCCTGGACCTGCAGACCGAGCACGAACGCTGGCTCACCGAGGAGCATGTCGGCCGGCCGGTGGTGGTGATGAACTACCCCGAGCACATCAAGGCGTTCTACATGCGCCTGAACGACGACGGCAAGACCGTGGCGGCGATGGACGTGCTGGCGCCGGGCATCGGCGAGATCATCGGCGGCAGCCAGCGCGAGGAGCGCCTGGACGT
>JBQGEI010000348.1:0-1703 GCA_052039535.1 Pseudoxanthomonas sp. | reverse complement strand
GGCGCGGTCATGAAGGCCGGACTGACGCCGCGCCGGAACCCGCTGGCCTCGCTCATGGCCAGCACCCGCAGGTTGTCGATGCCCGCGGCCTTGAGCTGGTCCAGTTCCGAGCGCAGGCGCGCACGGTCGCCGACGCCGTCCTCGGCACCCAGGTACGCGCCGTACCAGAAGTTGGCCCCGGCAAAGCGGTAGGGCTTGCCGTCGACCACGAATCCGGTGCCCTGCACCTGCACGAAGCCCGACGGTGCCGCCGCGGCGGCGGCACTGCAGAACAGCAGGACCAGGCACAGCGCCGCGGCGCGCAAACCGCGTGCGTGCCGCGAAGATAACGTTATCTCGAACATGCGTGAGCCTCCCTCGATGACGGCGCATTAGAACCCGGCGTCGCGCCCACGGCACGCTGCACCGCACAGGGAGAGCACGCCGGCCAGTGCGCATGCGACTGGGCCGGCATCGTCCGTGGCGTGGGCCGGCCCGGCGTCGGCTGGATCAGTAGCCGGCGGCCTGGCCATCCTTGCGGCTCTCGGAGGCCCCGTAGTACACGCCCGTGTCCGGATCGCGCGCGATGGCCTGGTAGCCGCCGTAGGGGCCGTCGGCGAAGGTCACGCGATGGCCCTTGCGCATCAGCCCGCGCACCGCTTCCCACGCGAAGCCGGTCTCCAGGTTGATCTCTCCGCCGTCGCTCATCGCCGTGGCCGCACCGGTCGGCTCGGTCGAGCCTTCGTGCTGGATACGTGGCGCGTCGCCGGCCTCCTGCAGGTTCATGCCGAAGTCCACCAGGTTCATCACGATCTGCACGTGCCCCTGCGGCTGCATCGCCCCGCCCATCAGCCCGAAGCTCACCCACGGTTCGCCGTCCTTCGTGATGAAGGCCGGGATGATGGTCTGGAACGGACGCTTGCCCGGCGCATAGCAGTTCGGGTGCGCCGGCTTTCGCCCGCAGCCGGCCAGCACGAACATCTCGCCGCGGTCCTGCAGGATGAAGCCCAGTCCGTGCGGCGCCATGCCGCTGCCCATGCCGCGGTAGTTGGACTGGATCAGCGAGACCATCATGCCGTCGGCGTCGGCGGTGGTCAGGTAGATGGTGTCGCCTTCCTCCAGCTGCGGCGGCGTGCCCGGCTGGGCCTCGCGCAGGGCCGTGTCCGGCGAGATGAGCTGGCGCCGCTGCGCCGCATACGCCTTGGACACCAGCCACTGCACCGGGGCCGGCTGGAACGCGGGGTCGGCATAGAAGCGGGCGCGGTCGGCGAAGGCCAGCTTCTTGGCCTCGGCGAACAGGTGCAGGTGCTCCGGCGAGCCGAACGCGATCTTCGAGAAGTCATAGCCCTCGAGGATGTTGAGCATCTGCAGCGCGGCAATGCCCTGGCTGTTGGGCGGCAGCTCCCACACGTCGTAGCCGCGATAGTTCGTGGACACCGGCTCCACCCACTCGCCCTGGTGGCGGGCCAGGTCGTCGTAGGCCAGGAAGCCGCCGTTGGCCTTGAAGTAGGCATCGATGCGGCGTGCGATGTCACCCTTGTAGAACGCGTCGCGGCCACCGTCGGCGATCTGCTGCAGGGTGCTGGCCAGGTTCGGGTTCTTCCACAGCTCGCCCTTGCGCGGGGCGCGGCCGTCGATGGTGAACTGCTCCACGAAGCCCGGGTACGGCGACAGCCGCGGCACCGAGCGGTCCCAGTAATAGGCGATCACCTCGTGCACCGGGT
>JBQGEI010000347.1:0-10827 GCA_052039535.1 Pseudoxanthomonas sp. | reverse complement strand
GACTTGCCGTAGGCGTGGCCGGACTTCATGCCCAGGTCGCGCCATACGTCGACCAGGTCCTCCTTCCTCACCCCGAGCAGGTCGATGCGCTGGCCGCCGGTGACCTTCACCATCGGCACGGCGTACTTCTCGGCGACATCGGCGATGCGGCGCAGCTCGCTGGCATTGGTCACCCCGCCCTTCATCTGCGGGATCACCGAGAAGGTGCCGTCCTTCTGGATGTTGGCGTGCGCACGCTCGTTGATGAAGCGGCTCTGCGGGTCGTCGACCGCCTCGCGCGGCCAGGTCGAAAGCATGTAGTAGTTGATCGCCGGGCGGCAGGTGGCGCAGCCGTTGGGCGTGCGCCACTCCATGAAGGCATAGGCCTGCGCATGGCTGACCAGGTGGTGCTCGCGGATGGCCTGGCGCACCTCGCCGTGGGTGCGCTCGGTGCAGCCGCATACCGCCTTGGTCTTCGGCGTCTCCTGGAAGTTGGAGCCCAGGCAGTTCATCAGGATCTGCTCGACCAGGCCGGTGCACGAGCCGCAGGAGCTGGCCGCCTTGGTGTGCTTCTTGACCTCGTCGACGGTGAACAGGCCCTGCTCGCGCACCGCCTTGACGATGGTTCCCTTGCAGACGCCGTTGCAGCCGCAGACCTCGTCGGCGTCCGCCATCGCCGCCGCCCGGTCCTGGCCGCCGGTGCCCGAATCACCCAGCGCCATCTCGCCGAAGGCCAGGGTGTCGCGGCGCTCGCCGATCCGCACGCCGTCCTTGATCTGGCGGAAGTACCAGGCGCCGTCGCCGGTGTCGCCATACAGGCAGGCGCCGACCAGGCGGTCGTCGCGGATCACCAGCTTCTTGTACATGCCGCCGGCCGGGTCGGACAGCACGATCTCCTCGGTGCCCTCGCCGCCCATGAATTCGCCGGCGGAGAACAGGTCGATGCCGGTGACCTTGAGCTTGGTCGACACGGTCGAGCCCTTGTAGATGCCGATGCCCCAGGTGGCCAGGTGGTTGGCGCAGATCTTCGCCTGCTCGAACAGCGGCGCGACCAGGCCGTAGGCGATGCCGCGGTGCGCGGCGCATTCACCGACCGCGTATACGCGCGGGTCGTAGGTCTGCAGGGTGTCGTTGACCACGATGCCGCGGTTGCAGTGGATGCCGGCGGCCTGCGCCAGGGCGGTGTTGGGGCGGATGCCCGCGGCCATCACCACCAGGTCCGCGGGGATCTGCTCTCCGTCGGAGAAGCGCACCGCGGCCACGCGGCCATCGGCATCGCCGATGATCTCGCTGGTGGAGGTGTTGAGCCGGAACGCCAGTCCGCGCTGGGCCAGCGAGGTTTCCAGCAGGGCACCTGCCACCGGGTCCAGCTGCCGCTCCAGCAGCCAGCCGGCCAGGTGCACCACGGTCACGTCCATGCCGCGGAGCTTCAGGCCGTTGGCCGCTTCCAGGCCGAGCAGGCCGCCCCCGATCACCACCGCGTGCTTGCTGACCCTGGCGGTCTCGATCATCGTGCGGGTGTCGTGGATGTCGCGGTAGCCGATCACCCCCTGCAGGTCCTTGCCGGGCACCGGCAGGATGAAGGGCACCGATCCGGTGGCCAGCAGCAGGCGGTCGTACCCGGCCTCGGTGCCGTCGGCGGCCACCACCCGGCGGCGCACGCGGTCGATGGCGGTGACCTCCTTGCCCAGGTGCAGGGTGATGCCGTGGTCCGCGTACCAGGACAGCGGGTTGAGCACGATGTCGTCGAACTCCTGCTCGCCGGCCAGCACCGGCGACAGCAGGATGCGGTTGTAGTTGGGGTGCGGCTCGGCACCGAACACGGTGATGTCGTACATGTCCGGCGCCAGCTTCAGCAGCTCCTCGAGCGTGCGGATGCCGGCCATGCCATTGCCCACCACCACCAGTCGTGGCTTCTTCACTGTCCAGCTCCTGCCGTCGCCGGCTCCAGAAGTCGCGTCATGAACGTGCTGCAGGGATCGGCGCTGTAGCTGCCGAACGGCCCGCACGGGGCGAACCCGTAGTTGCGGTAGAGCGCCCGGGCGGGCGCGAACTGCGGCTGGGTGCCGGTCTCCAAGCTCAGCCGCCGGTATCCGCGGCGCCCGGCCTCGTCCATCAGCCGGCGCAGCAGGGCCGACGCCACGCCCTGGCCGCGGAACGGCGGCGCGGTGCGCATCGACTTGACCTCGCCGTGGCCGGCGTCCAGTTCCTTCAGCGCGGCGCAGCCCAGCAGCGCGCCGTCGCGCCAGGCGCTCCAGAAGGTGATGTCCGGCGCGCGCAGCCGCACCAGGTCCAGCGCATGCACGCTCTCCGGAGGCGACCAGCGATGCATGTCGTCCAGGTGCGCCTGCAGCAGGGCGGCCACGCGCGGGTCCAGCAGCGGATCGGGACGGATCTCCAGGTCCATGGGCTCAGACCCGTGCCGTGCCGGCGGCCCAGTTCAGGCGCCAGCGCTGCTTGACGCCCACCAGGCACAGCGAGGCGGCCAGCGCGATGCCCGCGAACAGCCACAGGCCGGGCGCGTAGCTGCCCGCGTGCTGCTTGACCACCCCCAGGCCGGCCGCCAGGAGGAAGCCGCCGACGCCGCCGGCCATGCCGATCAGCCCGGTCATCAGCCCGATCTCAGCGCCGAAGCGCTGCGGCACCAGCTGGAACACCGCGCCGTTCCCGGCGCCCAGGCACAGCAGGGTCAGCACGAACAGGCTCACCGTCAGGGCCGCGCCGCCCACGCCCAGCGCCGCGACCGCCACCAGCATGGTGACGGCGCTGTACACCATCTGCAGGGTGCGGGTGCCGCCGATGCGGTCGGCGATGACCCCGCCCAGCGGACGCATCACCGAGCCGGCCAGCACGCACGCGGCGGTGGCCCAGCCGGCCAGCCTGGGGGCGAAGCCGAACTCGTCGTGGAAATAGCCCGGCAGGGCGCTGGCGAAGCCTGCGAAGCCACCGAAGGTGATGGCATAGAAGAACATGAACCACCACGAGTCGCGGTTGCCGACCAGCACCCGGGCGTAGTCGGACAGGGCCTTGCGCGCCACCGGCACCGGCGCATCCTTCGCGCAGGCGGCGAACACCGCCAGCACCAGCACCAACGGGATGCAGGCCAGGCCGAAGACGTTCTGGAAGCCGAAGGCGACGGCCAGCGCCGGGGCGAACAGCGCGGCCAGCACGGTGCCTGAATTGCCCGCGCCGGCGATGCCCATCGCCGTGCCCTGGTGCTGCGGCGGGTACCAGCGCGAGGCCAGCGGCAGCGCCACCGCGAACGAGGCGCCGGCCACGCCCAGCATCAGCCCCAGCAGCAGCACCTGGCCGAAGCTGTGCACCCCGAGCTTCCAGGCCACCAGCAGCGCCGCGATCACCACCGCCTGGGCGAGAACGCCGGTGCGCTTGGCGCCAATGCGGTCGGCCAGCAGCCCGAGGAACAGCCGCAGCACCGCGCCGCACAGTATCGGCACGGCCACCATCAGCGCGCGCTGCTGGGTGTCCAGCTGCAGCGCCTGGGCGATCTGCACCTGCATCGGGCCCAGCAGGTACCAGACCATGAAGCTCAGGTCGAAGTAGAGGAAGGCCGACAGCAACGTCGGCGTGTGCCCGGCTTTCCAGAACGATCGGTCCATCGTTGTCTCCGGCGGAGGCGGCGCGCGTGGCGCCGTGGGCGGAACAAAAAAAGCGCCTCCCGGCCCAGGGCCGGAAGACGCCGTTGTCTGCGTGTCCTGGCCGCCGTTGGCCAGGTGCGCGTATCAGGTTGTGGCGGGCACGCCGTTGTGCCCGCACCTGGTACTACGCAATGCCCGTGCCAAGTCCAGCGGCGGCCCTGCCGGGATGGCCGGAAAGCCAGGCGGGGCGGGCGTTTCCGGGTCGGGAGCGGGGGCTGCGATGGACCGTCCCGGCATCACGCCCGCGCGCCCCGATGCACCTTGCCGGTGCGATGCTGCACCGCACCAGTGCGTCAGCCCCAGGTGCTGCGGTCGAACAGCACGCCCGGGCGGGTGTCGGCAGCGGGCACCGGCACGCCGACGCGCGCGGCCGCCTGGCGGTAGCTGGCGGTGCGATAGACCTCTTCCAGCCAGGGATCGCCGTCGTGGTCGGGCGGCAGCCAGCCCCAGCGCCGGAACTGCCCCAGGAACCAGCGTCCGTCGGAAACCCACGGGTAGTTGGCGTCGCCGCCGGCGTGGAACTGCAGGGCGTCGGCGCGCGCGGCCGGATCCATGGCCAGGCCGGCGGCCAGCAGCGGCTCGGGCAGGCCGATCACATCGGCAGCCGCCAGCCAGCCCGCCGCCTCGCGCCGGTGCAGCGGATCGGCATCGAGCCAGCGGCAGGCCTCCAGCACGGTGGCGGTGAGGGCCATGGCCAGCTCCGGTTCCAGCGCCGCGAATCCGCGCCGGGTCGCCAGCACCTTTTCCGGATGCCCGGACCAGATCCGCCCGCTGGCCAGCACCCGGCGGCCGGCGCCCAGGGATTCGGCCTCCGCGCCCCAGGGCTCGCCGGCGCAGAAACCGTCCAGCTCGCCGACGGCCAGCGCCTGTGGCATGTGCGAAGGCGGCAGGGTCACGGCCTGGATGTCGGCCATCGGGTCGATGCCCAGCGCGGCCAGCCAGTAGTACAGCCACAGCGCATGGGTGCCGGTGGGAAAGGTCTGGGCGAACACCGGCCGGCGCGGCAGCGCGCGCAGCGCGCCCGCCAGCGAGCGCCCCTCGGCCAGCGCCGTGGCCAGCGCCGGCGAAAGGGTGATCGCCTGGCCGTTGCGGTTGAGCCCCAGCAGGATCGCCAGGTCCGCCTGGGGCCCGCCTATCCCGGTCTGCACGCCCAGGACCATCGCCGCCATCGCCTGGGCGGCGTCGAGTTCGCCGGTGAGCAGGCGGTCGCGCAGGGTCGCCCATGAGGGCTGGCGCTGCAGGCGCAGGGCCAGGCCATGGCGCCGGTCCAGCCCCAGGCGTGCGGCGGCCACCAGCGGCGCGGCGTCCAGCAGCGGCATGAAGCCGACGTCCAGCGGACGGACGGCAGTGGCGGCGGAGTGCGGATTCGTCATGCGGTCAGCCCAGCAGGTCGGCCATGGCCAGGATGCGGCGCGCCACGTCCGCCAGCTTCAGGCCCTGCTTCATCGCCTGCTGGCGCAGGGCGGCATAGGCCTCCGGCTCGCTCATGCCGCGGCGGTCCATCAGCAGGCCCTTGGCGCGTTCGATGTCCTTGCGGTCGCCCAGCCGCTGCTCCAGCTCGCCGACCCTCTGGCGCACGTGCGCCTGCTGCTCGAAGCGGGCCATGGCCACGCGCAGGATCGGCGCCAGCCGTCCCGGCGCCAGCCCGTCGACCACGTAGGCGGCCACGCCGGCGCCCAGCGCCTGGCGGATCAGCCGCTCGTCGCCGTCGGCGGAGAACATGACCACCGGGCGCGGCGCGTGCCGGTCGAGCATCGCCAGCTGCTCCAGGGTGTCGCGCGAGGGGGATTCCACGTCAAGGATCACCACGTCCGGTTGCTGGTCCTGCACCGCACGCAGCAGCCCGGTGGTGGACACGTGCGCCAGCACCTCGCACCCGGCGTCGGCCAGCGCCTGGCGCAGCTCGGCGATCGGCTTGTCCGTGTCGTTGACGAGGAGGACGCGCGGCATCGGGGCCCACGGGCGGGGGGACTGCACCGATGTTGCCATGCAACATGGCCCGCCGGCGAGCAGGGCCCGGCCCGGCTAGAGGTGGAACATCGCCTTGGCCAGGATCGCGATCGCCAGCACATGGACCAGCACCCCCAGGTGCAGCCGGCGCGAACGCGTACCGTGCAGGCGACCGTGCCGCTGCAGCCACATCGCCCGCAGGAAATGTCCGCCCACGCTCGCGGCCAGGCCGATCTTCAGCCACAGCAGCAGGGCGAAGTGGCTGGCCAGCGGCTGGGCCAGGGCACCGCGGTGGTGCCAGCCCAGGCCCAACCCCGCGCCGAACAGCACCAGCAGCACCCACGGCATCACCCGCCGCGCCTGCGCGGCGAAGGCCGCCTCCAGGCGGTGCCCGGCAGCCGCCGGCAGCCGCTGCCGCACGCCCGGCATGAACAGCACCTCCACCACCACGGTGCCGATGAAGGCCACCGCCGCCAGCAGGTGCAGCACGAGCAGGAGCAGGTAGGTCATGGGAGGCAGGATCACGCCCGCAGCCGGCTCCCGCCTTGACCGGGGTCATGCCGCGACACCGTCACCTTGCTGAAGGCCAGAGACGGCATGCGCCGGGATTGACCTGCATCAAGGACAGCCGTCCCGGCGCTGCTAGCCTGTCGCCATGGCCAGCCTGTCCTCCCTCTTCGATCCGGGTCTGCTCCAGCGCTACGACGTGCCGGGGCCGCGCTACACCTCCTACCCGACCGCGCCGCAGTTCGCGCCCGGTTTCGGCGAGGCCGAGCTGCGCGCGGTGGCCGCGGCCAGCAACGGCGACCCGATCCCGCGCCCGATCTCGCTGTACCTGCACATTCCGTTCTGCACCAGCCCCTGCTTCTACTGCGGCTGCAACCGGATCATCACCCGCGACAAGGCGCGCGGCGAGGCCTACGTGACCCGGCTGTACCGCGAGATCGCGATGGCCTCGACCCTGTTCGACCGCGACCGCGACGTGGAGCAGGTGCACTTCGGTGGCGGCACCCCGAACTTCCTGGACCCGGCGCAGATCGCCGAGGTGATGGACGTGCTGCGCCGGCATTTCCACTTCGCCGACGCCGCGCGCATGGACTGCTCGATCGAGCTGGACCCGCGCTTCATCACCCCGGCGGAGGTCGGCCAGCTGGCGGCGGCGGGGTTCAACCGGGCCAGCCTCGGCGTGCAGGATTTCGATCCGGTGGTGCAGCAGGCGGTCAACCGCATCCAGGGCGTGGAACAGACCCTGGGCATCATCGACGCCTGCCGGCGGCACGGTTTCCGCTCGGTCAACGTGGACCTGATCTACGGCCTGCCCAGGCAGACCCTGGAAGGGTTTTCCCGCACCCTGGACATCACCCTGGAGGCGCGTCCGGACCGGCTGGCGATCTACGGGTATGCGCACCTGCCCAACCTGTTCCGGCCGCAGCAGCGGATCAATGCCGAGGAACTGCCCTCGGCGCAGACCAAGCTGGACCTGTTGCGCCTGGCGATCGACAAGCTCGGCCAGGCCGGCTACGAGTACATCGGCATGGACCATTTCGCCCTGCCGGGTGACGAGCTGGCCCGCGCCCAGCGCGAGGGCGGGCTGCACCGCAACTTCATGGGCTACACCACCCACGCCGAGAGCGACCTGGTGGGGCTGGGCGTCAGTGCGATCAGCCACATCGGCGCCAGCTTCAGCCAGAACCCGCGCGACATCGGCAGCTGGGAGATCGCCGTCGACGAAGGCCGGCTGCCGGTATGGCGCGGCATGCGCATGGACGAGGACGACGTGATCCGTGCCGATGTCATCCAGCAGCTGATGTGCCACGGCCAGCTGGACTTCGCCGCGCTGGGCCGCCGCCACGTGATCGATTTCCGCAGCTATTTCGCCGCGGCGCTGGAGCGGCTGCAGCCGCTGCAGGATGACGGCCTGGTGGAGCTCGACGACGCGGGGCTGCGGGCGACGTCGCGCGGGCGGCTGCTGCTGCGTATCATCGCCATGTGCTTCGACCGCTATCTCCCGCCCGCCACCGCCACCACCGACACCACCGCCGCTCCCCGGTACTCGCGCACCGTGTGACGGCCGTGGGGAGCCGCGCATGATGCAGCCAGGGGTCGTCTTCCCGCGTACCGACCCGGCCGTGATGGCCGACGACGGCGACGCGCTCTCGTTCTGCTCCACCTGCGCCTTTTCCCAGGCGTGCCTGTCCGAGGGCATGGACAAGACCGCGCTGATGGACCTGCACGTGCTGGTCGAGCACGTCGGTCCGCTGCATCCGGGCGAACACGTGTTCCGCGAGGGCGACCCGTTCGGCGCCATCGCCGCGGTACGCGCGGGCACCGTCAAGACCTACCAGGTCGACCGCAACGGCCACGAGCAGGTGCTCGGCTTCCACCTGCCGGGCGAGGTGATCGGGCTCAACGCCATCCACGACGACCGCTATCCCTGCAACGCGGTGGCGCTGGACACGGTGATGCTGTGCCGGTTCTCGTTCCCGCGCATCGCGCTGCTGGCCCAGCGCCTGCCCAACCTGCAGCAGCACCTGTTCCGGCTGATGAGCCGCGACATCGGCGTGGCCTCGCTGTTCGCCCGCGACAACACCGCCGACGAGCGCATGGCCGCGTTCCTGATCGGGCTGTCGCGGCGGCTGGCCGCACGCGGCTTCTCGCCGCGCCGCTTCCAGCTGACGATGTCGCGCACCGACATCGCCAACTACCTGCGCCTGGCGCCGGAGACGGTCAGCCGGGTGCTGCGCCGGTTCGAGCAGGACGCGATCCTGCACATCAAGCTGCGCGACGTGGAAGTGCTGGACATGGAGCGCCTGGAGGCGCTGGCCATGGCCGTCCTGCGCGACTGAGCGCACGCATCGCCGGCGGCTTGACCTGGGTCAGGGCCGCGCCGCGCATGCGGATCGAAGATGCGGCCGTTCCCCATGCGGAGAGGCCGCAGCAATGGATTCCACACGCAAGTTATGGGCAGGGCTGGCGGTCCTGCTCGCCGCCTCGTTCGCCGTCCTGCTATGGGTCGGCAGCGAGATCCACCGCCAGGCGCCACCGATGCCCGAACAGGTGGTCAGCACCGACGGCACGGTGGTCTACACCCGCGACGACATCCAGACCGGCCGCGTGGTCTGGCAGTCGATCGGCGGCCAGCAGCTGGGCTCGATCTGGGGCCATGGCGGCTACGTGGCCCCGGACTGGGGCGCGGACTGGCTGCACCGCGAGGCCGAGGCGATCCTGGACATCTGGGCCGCGCGCGAGCACGGCAAGGCCAGCTACACCGAGCTGGACGACGCCACCCGCGCCGCCTACCAGCAGCGCGTGCAGGCGCTGATGCGGCCCAACACCTGGGACGAGGCCACCGGCACCATCACCCTGGACCCGGACCGGGTCGCGGCGATGGCCCAGGTGGCGGCGCACTACGACAGCCTGTTCGCCAACGACCCGGCCACCGCCGGGCTGCGCGAGGCCTACGCCATGCGCAACGACTCGGTGCCCGACGCCGCGCACCGTCGCCAGCTGGCGGCGTTCTACTGGTGGGCGGCGTGGACCTCGGTGACCGAGCGCCCGGGGTCGGACATCACCTACACCGCCAACTGGCCGCACGACGCGCTGGTGGGCAACACGCCGCCGTCCAACCTGTTCATGTGGACCGTGTTCAGCGTGCTGTTCCTGATCGCCGGCGTGGGCCTGCTGGGCTGGCACTACGCGGCCAACCACGGCGAGGAGATGGTGCCGGTACTGCCCAAGTCCGACCCGCTGGCGAGCATCCGGGTCACCCCGTCGATGCGGGCCACGGCCAAGTACTTCTGGGTGGTGATCGCGCTGTTCCTGGTGCAGATCCTGCTCGGTGCGACCACCGCGCACTACCAGGTCGAAGGCCAGGAGGCCTATGGCTTCGCCTTGGCGGAGATCCTGCCCTACTCGCTGACCCGCACCTGGCACACCCAGCTGGCGGTGCTGTGGATCGCCACCGCGTGGCTGGGCATGGGCCTGTACATCGGCCCGGCCATCTCCGGGCACGAGCCGAAGTTCCAGCGCCTGGGCGTCAACGTGCTGTGGACCTGCCTGATCGTGATCGTGGTCGGCTCGTTCTTCGGCCAGTGGATGGCGGTGATGCAGAAGCTCGGGCTGGAGAAGAACTTCTGGTTCGGCCACCAGGGCTGGGAGTACGTGGACCTGGGCCGCTTCTGGCAGTGGTTCCTGTTCGTGGGCCTGCTGCTGTGGCTGACCCTGGTGGGCCGCGCGCTGTGGCCGGCGATGCGCAAGGGCGCCGAATCGCGCTCGATCGTCGGCCTGCTGTTCCTGTCGGTGGTCTGCATCGGCGTGTTCTACGCGGCCGGCCTGATGTGGGGCGAACACACCCACCTGTCGATGGTCGAGTACTGGCGCTGGTGGGTGGTGCACCTGTGGGTGGAAGGCTTCTTCGAGGTGTTCGCGGTGGCGGTGATCGCCTTCCTGTTCACCCGCCTGGGCCTGCTGCAGGTGAAGTCGGCGACGATGGCGGTGCTGTTCGCCACCATCGTGTTCATGGCCGGCGGCGTGCTGGGCACCCTGCACCACCTGTACTTCACCGGCACCCCGACGGCGGTGATCGCCATCGGCGCCAGCTTCTCGGCGCTGGAAGTGGTGCCGCTGGCCTACGTGGGCTTCGAGGCCTGGCACAACTACAAGCTGGGCAAGGCCACGCCGTGGATGGCCCGGTACAGGTGGCCGATCATGTTCTTCCTCGCGGTGTCGTTCTGGAACCTGGTGGGTGCCGGCCTGTTCGGCTTCCTGATCAACCCGCCGCTGCCTCTGTACTACATGCAGGGCCTGAACCTGACCGCCAACCACGGCCACACCGCGATGTTCGGCGTGTACGGCATGCTCGGCATCGGTCTGATGCTGTTCTGCCTGCGCGGGCTCAAGCCTGACCTGGAGTGGAGCGAGCGCCTGCTGCGGACCACGTTCTGGGCGCTCAACATCGGCCTGGCCGGCATGTCGCTGCTGACCCTGCTGCCGCTGGGCATCCTGCAGCTCAATGCCGCCATCGACCAGGGCTACTGGTACGCGCGCTCGGCGGAGTTCATGCAGCAGCCGATCGTGGACCTGCTGGTATGGATGCGGGTACCTGCGGACACGGTGTTCAGCGTGGGCGCACTGGCGCTGGCCTGGTTCGTGTTCCGGCTGTGGGTGGCGCCCAGGCGCCGCAAGCCGGTGTCCTCGGCCACCGCCGTGGCCGCCGCGGCGCTCACGCCGCGCCGCTGATCCG
>JBQGEI010000346.1:0-10698 GCA_052039535.1 Pseudoxanthomonas sp. | reverse complement strand
AAGTTCCTCCAGCGCCTGGTCGCCCACCGCCACGCTCATGTTCTCGTTGACCGAGGCGAAGTGGTCGATGTCCAGGTGCAGCGCCATCAGCGGCGGCCCGTCGCCGGCCGCGGCGGCCACCAGGGCCTGCAGCACGGGGTGTCCGGCACCGAGTCGTCCGGGACTGGAGGGCGGGGTGGGCGCGGGCGGAGCCGCTGGCAGGATCGGCTGCATGGGCGGCACCTCAGGTACCGGCCGCATATGGCAGCAGCAGCTCGATGCGGGTGCCATCGCCGGGGCGGCTGTGGATGGCCAGGCTGCCGCCCACGCTCTGGGCGCGCTCGCGCATGATCACCAGCCCCAGCCCGCCGGCCTGGCGGGGGTCGAAGCCGCGGCCGTCATCGCCGATGCGCAGGCGCAGGCCGTCCCCGTCGCCGGACAGCGACAGGTCGACGTGGCTGGCGCCGGCATGGCGCAGGATGTTGGTCAGGGCCTCCTGGGCAATGCGGAAGCAGGCCTGCTCGACCTCCCGTTCCGGGCGCCGCGGCAGTGGCGGCACGTCCAGCGCCAGGGCCACGGGGTTGTGCCGGAACACGCTGCCGGCATGCCAGCGCAGCGCCGCCTCCAGGCCCAGGGCGTCCAGCTGCGGCGGCCGCAGCAGCATCGACAGGTTGCGCAGCTTGTCCAGTGTGGCGTCGGCGGTGGCAGCCACGTCCTCCAGGTCCTCGCGCCGGCGCTGCGGGTCGTCCTCGCCCATGGCCGCGTGCGCGGACAGCTTCATCGCGGTGATGGACTGGCCCACGTCATCGTGCAGCTCGCGGGAGATCGCGCGGCGCTCGTCCTCCTGGGCCGAGAACAGCCGCGCGGCCATGGCCTGCAGTTCGCGGTTGCCGTTGGCCAAGGCATCGCGCATGCGCTCCGGCTCGCTGAGGTCGCGAACCAGCAGCAGCTGGCAGTCCTTGCCGCCATAGCGCGCCGGGGCCTGGGACAGGGCCACCCGGAAACAGGTGCCATCGGCCCGCCGCATGCGCGGGGTGACCTCGGCCTGCGCGCCGTCAAGCCAGGCACGCAGCGGCTCCAGGTCCTGCGGCTCGACCAGGCTGGCGAGCGACTCGCCGATCAGCGCCTCCGGGGCGCGGCCGAACAGTCCGGCGCAGGCGGGGTTGGCGTAGAACACGCTCTGGCCATGCAGGATCACCAGACCGTCGGGCAGGATCCGCACCAGCTCGCGGAACTGCTGCTCGCGCTCGCCCAGCAGGCGGCGGGTCTGCTGCTCCTCGGTGACGTCCTGCGCGGTGCCGCGCAGGATTGGCACGTCGCCCTCCTGCAGGCGGCGGCCGCGCACGTGCAGCAGCCGCTCCTGGCCGGCCGGGTCCAGCACCGGCAGCAGCAGGTCCAGCTGCGGCTGGGCGCCACTGGCCAGCTCCTCCACCATGCGCTCCAGGCGGGCGTGGCTGGTGGCATCGGCCGCCACCAGCACCCGGGTCAGCGGCAGGTCCGGGCCCGGCGGATGGGCCACCAGCTGGCGCATGATCGGGCACAGCCGGGTGAGCCGGCGCTCCAGGTCGATCTCCCAGGAGCCGAGCCGCGCCAGCTCCTGGGTCTCGCGCAACCGTGCCAGGGCCTGCTCGGACTGCTGCTGCGACAGCACCTCCGCGGTGCGGTCGCCCAGCACCATGAGCCGCTGCCGGCTGCCCCCGGACACCGGCGCCAGGTCGCTGCAGCGCAATTCGACGTGTCGCAGGCGGCCGTCGCTGGTCCGCAGGCGCGCCATGGAGACGTGCAGGCGTTCGGGCTGGGCGCGGACCGCGCTGACCCCGCGGTCCAGGGCCGGGTGGTCTTCCGCATGCCACAGCTGGGCCACCGGCATGCCACACAGCTGCTCGCGGCTCCAGCCGAGGAACACCGCGGTGGCCGGGTTGGCATCGACGATCCGCAGCGAGGCCATGTCCACGGCGAACATCGGGTTGGGATTGGCCTCGAACATCTCGCGGTGCCGGGCCTCGGATGCCTTGGCCCGGCGGGTGGCCTCCAGCAGGCGGTGCACCAGGCGGTAGACCAGCAGGTACAGCAGGACCGCGCTGCCAAGCATGTACAGCGCGCCTTTCCACGTCTGCAGGCGGGTCAGGACGACCGGGTCGGTCGCCACCAGCGCCAGGGCGCGGTCGCTGAACACGATCCACAGCACGCCGGCGACCACGAACAGCAGCGCGATGCGCAGGGCGATCGAGCGTGCGCGGGCGCCGGACGCGGCCGCTGCGTCGCGCGGCTCGGCCGTCCCGGGCCAGTCGTGCTGTGCCATCCGATCCCCCCGCCTGCCAGTGGCCCAAGCATACCAGCGGGCATCGCGCGGTTCGGCCTCAACTGTCCGGCGGTGCGGCCGTTAACGGCATGACCGCCCCGCAGCTCCGGGGAACGTTTGGAGAAGCAGGGCGTGGATCCCGGCGCGATTGCCAGCCTGTTGCAGCACCCGATCGACAGCGCCCTGCTGGTGCTCGATGCCGAGGGACACCCGATCGCCGCCAACCCGGCGGCCCAGTCCATGGCATTGCCGGACGCGGCGGCGCGCTACTCGAGCCTGCTGCAGGACCTGCGTGCCAGCCTGGCCGCCGGCGAGCGCCAGGCCGTGGCCTGCAGCCTGCCGGGTCCGGACCGGCGCCTGGACGGCTGGCTGCGCGGGGTGCGCGACCCGGACGGCGGCACCATCGCCTACACCCTGAGCATCCCCGATCCCGAGGGCGCCAGCCGCTGGCAGGTCGCCCTGGACAGCGCCGGGCACGGACTGTGGGACTGGGACATCGGCGCCAACCGCCTGTTCCGCTCCGAGACCTGGCGCGCCATGCTCGGCTTCACTGCCGAGGACGCCCCGGACAGCAGCCTGGAATCGGCGCTGGCGATGGTCCACCCCGAGGACGTGGAGCGGGTGCGGGCCGCCCTGCGCGCGCACCTGGACGGACGCAACACCGCCTACACCTGCGAGCACCGCGTGCGCCACTGCAACGGCAGCTGGCGCTGGGTGCGCGACAGCGGCCGGGTGGTGGCCTGGTCGGCCGATGGCCGGCCACTGCGCATGATCGGCACCCACACCCCGATCGACGAGCAGAAGCAGCTGGAGGAGCGGCTGCGCGGCCAGCAGACCCTGCTGGAGGAGATCCAGCGCCTGGCCGGGATCACCTCCTGGTCCTGGGCGCCGGACGCGGACACCGGCTGGTGGCCCCGCGAGCTGTACCGCAAGCTCGGCCATCCGCCGCGCGACCGCGACAGCGCCCGCGCCTGGCTGCGGCGGCTCCCGCGTGCCACCGCGCTGGCGCTGCGGCGGGCGTGGCAGCGGATGCGCCGCGACGGCCTGCCGGTCCGGTTCGAGCTGGAACTGGCCGACGCCCAAGGCCAGCCGCTGCACCTGCAGGCCTGGGCGCGGCCGCAGCTGGACGCGGCCGGCCATATCGAGCGGGTGCTGGGCCAGTTCCAGGACGTGACCGCGCAGCGCCGGGCCGACGCCCTGCTGCGCTGGCGCACCGAGCTGCTGGACCGGGTCTCGGCGCTGGGCCACATCGGCGGATGCGAGATCGAACCGTCGACCCGGCGCGTGCAGTGGACCGAGGAGTGCTACCGCATCCATGGCCTGCCGCCGGGCGAACTGACCCTGGACGATACCCTGGCGCTGTATACCCGTGATTCGCGCGACGCGTTCGAGGCGGCGATGGCGCGGCTGGCCGGGGGCGGCCCGGCCGAGCGCCTGGAACTGTGCTTCTACCGGCCCGGCGGGCAGCGCGTGTGGGTCCAGGTCACCCTGGAGCTGGACCGGCGCGCCGGCCTGGCCGAACGCTTCGTGGCCCTGTTCCGGGACATCAGCCGCGAACGCGAGACCAGCGAGCGCATCGAGCTGCTGTCGCACTACGACCTGCTGACCGGGCTGCCCAACCGCTTCCTGCTGCGGGTCCAGGTGGAGGAGGCGATCGCCGACGCCCTGGCCTGCGACGAGGCCCCCCTGGCGCTGCTGCTGCTGGACCTGGACGGCTTCAAGAACATCAACGACACCTTCGGCCATGCCGCCGGCGACGCGATGCTCAAGGCGGTGGCCGGTCGCATGCACATGGAACTGGCGCAGGGCGACCTGTTCGGGCGCCTCGGCGGCGACGAGTTCATGGTCATGCTCAGGGCCGGACCTGCCCAGGCCCAGGCCACCGGCCTGAGGCTCATCGCCGCGCTGTCCGAGCCGCTGCCCTTCGGCAACGAGCTGCTCAAGGCCGGCGCGAGCGTCGGCGTGGCGGTCCTCGGCGAGGACGGCAGTGCCTTCGACGAGCTGCTGCGCGCCGCCCACGCGGCCCTGCGCGTGGCCCGCGACCGCGGTCGCAACACGCTGCAGATGCACGACGCGGAGATCCAGCGCGACACCCGTCGCCGGCTGGAGATCGAACACACCCTGCGCGGGGCGCTGGAGCGCGAGGAGTTCTCGCTGGTCTACCAGCCCCAGATCAGCATCCGCGGCCGCCATGCACCGGGGATCGAGGCCCTGGTGCGCTGGCACCGCCCCGGTGGCACCTGCCACCCGGGCGAGTTCATCCCGATCGCCGAGCAGACCGGCGAGATCGTGCGGCTGGGCGAGTGGGTGATCGCCGAGGCCTGCCGCCAGGCGGTGGCCTGGCATGCGGCCGGGCTGGACTTCGGCCGGGTCGCGGTCAACGTTTCCGGTGTGCAGCTGCGCGACCGCGGCTTTGCCGAGCGCGTGATCGCGCTGTGCCAGCGCGCCGGCTGGCCGCCGGCGCGGCTGGAGCTGGAGCTGACCGAGTCGGCCCTGATCCTCGACAGCGACAGCCTGCGCCACTGCTTCCAGGTGTTCGAGCGGCACGGTATCCAGCTGGCGGTGGACGACTTCGGCACCGGCTTCTCCAACCTGCATTACCTCAACCGTTTCCCGGTGCAGCGGCTGAAGATCGACCGCAGCTTCGTCAGCGGCATGCTGCACGACGCCAATGCCGGAGGCGTGACCCAGGCGATCATCCACCTGGGCCATGCGCTTGGCATGCGGGTGGTCGCCGAAGGGGTGGAGACGCTGCAGGAGCAGGAGCAACTGCAGCTGTGGGGGTGCGACGAGGTGCAGGGCTACGTGCATACCCGGCCATTGCCGCCGCGCGAGCTGGCGCAGTGGCTGCGCCAGGCCAACGAGGCCGGCGTGATCGAGTGGGGCGAGGCGGCGAGCCGCGCCCACGAGGTGCAGCCGGTACGCTGAGCGCGGTGGCCGGATTCCGGCCACCTTCGGCGACCACGCGCGGCCGCGACGCCGGCTCGACCGGCCCGGCGCCTGCCCGTGTCAGGCCTGCGGCGGCGTCCACTCCGTCGCCGGCACCGTGTTGATCATCCACGGCACCCCGAAGCGGTCCACGCAGCCGCCGAACCCGGGCGACCAGAAGGTCTCGGCGAACGGCATGGTCTGCCTGCCGCCTTCGGACAGCTGCTCGAACCAGCGCCGGGCCTGCTCCAGGTCCTGCGTGTGCAGGGTGACGTCGAAGCCGTTCTTGGGCTGGTCGATGGCCGGCGCCCAGGCCAGGTCCATGTCGGCGCCCATCAGGGCCTGGTCGCCCACCTCCAGCCAGCAGTGCATCATCCAGTCGCTGTACCGGGCATCGACCGGCATGCTGTCGCCGGGCGCCTGGGCGTAGGGCACCGCGGCGGTGATCCTGCCGCCCAGCACCTGCGCATAGAACTGGAACGCCTCGTGGCACTGGCCGCGGAAGCTGAGGCTGGTGACGATCTTCATGGATGTTCTCCGTTGGGGCCGGCGGGCGGGATTGCCGGCCGGTCGTTGCGTTTTCCTGCCGTCCTCGACGTGCGGCGGGAGCGCGGATCGACATCCGGGCCGCCCTCCGTGGAAAGGGGACGTGGCCTGCGCCTCTCCGGCCGTGCCGCTGCGGTCCACCGTCCGGGCCGGGCCGGCAGGAGGAGCGGGGGACGCAGCCCCGTGCGCACCACGGCACGGGGCGATGCGCGCGGCGCGACGTCGGCTGCTGGCATCCGGCGTGTGCGGGTAACATCGCCGCGCACGCCGGCCGCCCCTGGCACCGCGTGCGGCCCCCCCTTGTGCACGGAGGTGCGATGGAACCGGCCGGCGAGCAGCGACGCGCCACGGCGCGCGGAACGGCCATCGAGGTCTTCGGCGCCTTCCTGCGGCTCGGACTGACGTCCTTCGGTGGGCCGATCGCGCACCTGGGCTACATGCGCGGGGAGTTCGTGCGTCGGCGCGGCTGGGTGGAGGACGCGCGGTTCGCCCAGCTGCTGGCGGTGTGCCAGTTCCTGCCCGGGCCGGCCAGCAGCCAGCTGGGTTTTGCGATCGGCCTGCTGCGGGCCGGCTGGGGCGGTGCGCTTGCGGCGTTCGCCGGGTTCACGCTGCCCTCGGCGGTGCTGATGGCCGGCTTCGCCGGGCTGGCCCTGCACCTGGACACCCGCTACGGCGCGGCGATCGTCCACGGCCTGAAGCTGGTGGCGGTGGTGGTGGTCGCCCACGGGCTGGCGGGCATGGCCCGGCAGCTCACCCCGGACCTGCCGCGCGCGCTGGTCGCGGCAGCCACCTGCGCGTTCGCGGTGCTGGCTGCCGCGGCCTGGGCGCACCTTGTGGCGATCCTGGCGGGCGCGATCCTCGGTGCCCGGCTGTGCCGCGGCGTGACCCCGCCGGCCGCCGCGCGCTTCCCCTTGCCCTATGGCCGGCGCATGGGGCTGGCATGCCTGGGCCTGTTCCTTGCCGGTCTCGCTGCCGCGCTGCTGGCACCGGCCGGCTCGCCCGGCGTCGCAGGCCTGGCCGCGGCCTTCTACCGGGCCGGCGCCCTGGTGTTCGGGGGTGGCCACGTGGTGCTGCCGCTGCTGGAGGGCAGCCTGGTCCGCGGCGGATGGATGGATGCCGGCACCTTCATGGCCGGCTATGGCGCGGCACAGGCCGTCCCCGGGCCGATGTTCTCGCTGGCGGCGTTCCTCGGCGCGGAAGTGCCCACGGGGCTGCCGGCGCCGGCCGGCGCGCTGGTGGCGCTGCTGGCGGTGTTCCTGCCCGGGTTCCTGCTGGTGCTGGCGGTGCTGCCGTTCTGGTCCTTCCTGGCGCGCTGGCGCCATGGGCCCGGCGTGGTCGCCGGCATCAATGCGGCCGTGGTGGGCCTGCTGGCGGCCGCCTTCCTCGACCCGGTCCTGGTCCAGGGAATCACCCGTCCCGCGGACGTGGCCATCGCCGCTGCCGGTTTCGTGGCGCTGGCGTCCGCGCGCCTCGGTCCGCTGTGGGTCGTGCTCGGATGCGTGGCCGCGTCGCTGGCCCTGGCATTCCAGGGCGGGTAAGACTGCGCGGACGGTGTACGTCCGCGGTGCGACGCGGGCGCGCCGCCCGTCTCACATGCTGTTGATCGCCATGCGGCCAGGCTCCAGGCCAGGCAGACACCCGGAGGCTCCCATGGGCGCGATCTCTTCCCTGACCGGCGAACATTCCGACAGCAAGGTGGCGTCGGTGTTCGAAAGCCATCAACGCGCGCAGGACGTGGCGCGCATGGCGCAGCAGCAGCTCGGGCTCCAGCCCTCACAGGTACAGGTGGTCAGTCCGCAGGACGCCAATCCCGGGCGCAAGGTGGAGCCGGAGAGCCGCGGGATCTTCCGCACCGGCCTGGTGGCGCACCTGAAGCTCGGGCTGGCGGGGCTGGCGGTGGGCGCCCTGGCATTCGCACTGCTGTACCTGCTCGGCGTGCCGGCGATCACGCGCTCGCCATGGATGGCCGGCTGGTCGATCACCGGACTGGGCGGCTTCCTCGGGCTGATGGCAGGCGGACTGGTCATGCTGCGTCCGGACCACACCCCGATGCTGGCCAAGGTCGGTTCCGCGCTGGAAGAGGGGCGCCACGCGGTGGTCGTGCATGCGTTCGACAGCGGCGAGCGCGACCGGGCCCAGGCTTTCCTGGCCGGGCAGGGCGGCGAGACGGTGCGTACGCTGTAGCGGCAGCCGGATCCGAGTCGCCTGCGCCACCATCGGTTTTCGACCCTGTTTCCCGTGGAGACTGAGATGCCTCTCCGTCCCGGCCCGAAGGTCTCGCCTGTATCGCTTGCGCTGTGTGTGGGCCTGGGCGGATGTGCGACGTCCGCGTCGCCGCCCGCCGGATCCGCGCAGGGCGCCCGAATCATCGAAGGCACCGTCGCGTCGATTGACACCCGCCCCTGGACCTACGACGGGTCCGCGCAGGTGGAGCTCGATGTGGCCGGCGGTGGGCGGGTGGTCGTGCGGCTGCCGGCGCGATGGAACCTGTGCAAGGCACCGCCAGTCGACATGCAGGCGCTGGCCGTCGGCATGCGCGTCCAGGCCGTGGGCGAAGCCGAAGAGGACGGAGGCATAACCGTGTGCGCGGCGCCCGGGCATCGCCTCGGGCCACGCTGAGGCGCACGTCCCGCACTGGCACGGGGACGCCAGGTCGTGGACCTCAAGGCCCTCTCGCGGTGCCAGGTGCGGCCACCTGCCCCGGCATCGGGGTCCGCCGCGACCGCCGCGGGCGGGCCCTGCGCCGCTTCCTTGGCGTGACCCGGGACCGGGCAGGCCGCGGCGACCGCCGCGCCCGACCACGAACCGGCTTCGTGGACGAGGTATCGCTGACGGCGCGCGCAGGGCATGTCCGCGCTCGCGGCCGGATTCCTGTCCCGGGATCGGGCCCCGGCGCGCCCGGATCGCGGTCCGTCCGTGACGCCGTCGTGCGCCATGCCGCACGGCGGACCACGGACACCAGGACCGGCTTCCGCTTGAGGCGGTACCGCCAAGCCTGCCCCGAGATCAGGCGTGGCGATGATCGGGTCACTGCGCGCTGCGGGTGACCTTGCGTACCGTCGCCTGGACCTGCGTCTTGGCCGCGGCCATTGCCGAGACGAGGGTGGAGGCCGAGGACGCCTTCCACTGCTCGTAGGCCTCGTCCAGTTCCGCCAGTTCCTGCGTGGTGAACAGCTTGCGCGCCATGGCGAACATTTCGTTCTCCTCGTCCCGGGCGTGATGGTCGATCAACTCGCCGAACACCTTGACCCGGCCTGCAAACTGCGGAGTGCCGATGTCGGCCGCATGCACGTCCGGGATCACGGTCTTCTCCACCGCACGGTGCTCCTCCACCGCCTCGGCATGGGTCTTGAGCCCTTCGCGGTCGGCACGCTCGGCGAACTTCGGGTAGAACACCGTCTCTTCCCACTTGGCATGCGGCAGGAGGTTGGCCTCGATCTTCTGCAGCAGCTCGGCCCGCTTCTTCTCGGCGCGGTCGGTCGTGCCCTCCATCTGCTCGAACAGGTCCCGCAGCTGGTCATGTTCGGTCTTGAGGGTCTTGAGGATGTCGCGCGTCGCCATGTCGTGCTCCTGCCGGGGTTGGACGGCAAAGATGGGCCGACCCGTGTCGGAACCAGGTGAGCAGCGGCGGTGGCCTGGTGCACGTGTTCTCCGCCCAGCCGTGGACCATGGCGGGTCGGCTGCATCGCAGCGTTTCAGGCCGGGCCCGTGGCGCTGCCGGGACAAGGGCCGGCCATCGACGCCTGGCCGCGATCCTGGCGCGTCGTCGGTTGAGTGTTGCGAGGAAGGGCGCAGCGCCTGTGCGACACCTGTCATACGCACGTCGCCCAATGTGCGCCTGGGGGTCATGGTCCGGTAACGCTTCATTGCAAGAATCGCCGCGCTCTCCGGACGGCCGACGCCGATCGATGGCGGAGATGCTGCAGTGTTTTCGGAAACGGGCCAACGAAGCTGTGCTGACGCGAACCAGGTTGTACTTGCTGCTGTCCCTGTGTCTTTGCTTTCCGACGTACGCGGCGCCGGGCGCGCCGATGCCGCCGCTCAGCCAGCGTGCCGGCCCATGGACCTCCGGTCATGTGCAGGGCATCGCCGTGGACGTGCGAGGGGGCTACATCTATTACTCCTTCACCAACCTGCTGGCCAGGTACGACTTCAGCGGCAACCTGGTCGGGACGCTGCAGGGCTGGAACGGGCACCTGGGCGACCTGGACTTCAATCCTGCCGACGGGCGCATCTACGGGTCGCTGGAGTACAAGAAGGACAACGCGTTCTACATTGCGGTGATCGACGGCAACCGCATCGATCGCGTCGGCATCGATGCGCTGTCAGCCGGGATCATCGGAACGGTGCACCTGCCCGAGGTCGCGCGGGACTTCGCCGCCGATGCCCTTGGCCAGCTGCCAGCGGGCGCGGGCGAAGCGGTGCCACCGCACCGGTATGGGACCTCGGGGATCGACGGCGTCGGTTTCGGTCCGCGGTTCGGCACGGTGGAGGGTCCTGACTACCTGACGGTCGGCTACGGGGTGTTCTCGGACACCGGGCGCACGGACAACGACCACCAGGTCCTGCTGCAGTACGACGTGCGCGACTGGGCGCGCCACATCCGTCCCCTGGACGAGGCTCGCCTCCACTACAGCGGGCCGCCGGTTCCGCACGGCAAGTACTTCGTGCGTACCGGAAACACCACCTACGGCATCCAGAACCTGGCCTACGACCCGGCGCTGCGGCGCTGGTTCCTCGGCGCATACCGCGGGCGCAAGGACGCATTCCCCAACTACACGCTGTTTGCGGTGGATGCGCTCGACGCGCCGCGTCCCGGCACCCTCGCCGGTGTGCCCGGCCCCGGGGGCGAGGGCATGGCGCGTGGCCTGCTGCTGCCGCTCGCAGCGGACGGGCTGTGCGATCGAGCGTCCGGCACCCGCGGCTGGCACCAGAAGGCCGAC
>JBQGEI010000345.1:0-5496 GCA_052039535.1 Pseudoxanthomonas sp. | reverse complement strand
AGGTTGATGATGTGGATCTTGCCGCGGGCGCCGAAGATGTACGGGGCCATCTTCGGGTTCCAGTAACGGGTCTGGTGGCCGAAGTGGACGCCGGCTTCCAGCATCTGGCGCATGGTGATCTGGGGCATTTCTCTACTCCTGAGGTGGAACCCTCCCGGCGGCCGTCGACGGCAAGTGCGGGAGCCATGGCATGGCGCCATGGCACGGGTTCCGGGGTTGGGCCTCCCTGGCGCTTCCGTGTCCGAACCTGCTTGCTTGCGGCAGGCACCCCGGCACGGGCGGTGGCGTCAGGTGTGTATTCGCCGGACCGGGACGGGCCCGGTGCGCTGCGCCCGGCGTGGGCGGCCCCGGTTGCGGGGCGGACAGAGCCGGCGGAGTATACCGGGCCCGTCCGGACGGGGCAAACCCGACCCCAGGCCGCGCCAGGCGGCAGGGCCGCGGGGCGGTCCGGGGGGGCGCGGAAATAGGCGATAATCCCGGCCATGACCCTGCACCTCAAGACCCCCGAAGAAATCGAGAAGATGCGCGTCGCCGGCCGGCTGGCCGCCGAAGTGCTGGAAATGATCACCCCGCACGTGAAGCCCGGGGTGAGCACCGAGGAACTGGACCGCCTCTGCCACGACCATATCGTCAACGTGCAGGGCGCGGTGCCGGCCAACGTCGGCTACCGCGGTTATCCCAAGACCACCTGCATCTCGGTCAACAACGTGATCTGCCACGGGATCCCGAGCCAGGCCAAGGTCCTGCGCGAGGGCGACATCGTCAACATCGACGTCACCGTGATCAAGGACGGCTGGCACGGCGACACCAGCCGCATGTACTACGCCGGCACGCCCTCGGTGATGGCCAGGCGCCTGGTCGAGACCACCTTCGAAGCCATGTGGCGCGGCATCCGCGCGGTGCGGCCGGGCGCGACCCTGGGCGACATCGGCCACGCGATCCAGAGCCACGCCGAGGCCGAGCGCTTCTCGGTGGTGCGCGAGTACTGCGGCCACGGCATCGGCAAGGTCTACCACGACGAACCGCAGGTGCTGCACTACGGCCGCCCCGGCGAGGGGCTGGTGCTGCAGCCCGGAATGACCTTCACGATCGAGCCGATGATCAACGAGGGCGCCCGCCACACCCGGGTACTGCCCGACGGCTGGACCGTGGTGACCAAGGACCGCAAGCTCTCGGCGCAGTGGGAGCACATGGTCGCGGTCACCGCCGACGGCGTGGATGTCCTGACCCTGGCCGCCGGCCAGCAGCCGCCGGCGTGAGCGCCGCGGGGGTGGTGGACGGGGCAGGTGCCGGCATCGCCGGCGACGCCGACTGGGCCGCCGCCGCCCGTGGCCAGCTGGCCGCGGCCGACGCCCGCCTGGCCCGCCGCTACGGGCCCGACGCCGACATCGACCGCCTGCTGGCGCTGCGCGCGCGGGCGGCCGACCTGGTGCTGCGCCAGGCCTGGGCGCGCTGCCTGCCCGCCGGAACCGGGCTGGCCCTGTTCGCGGTGGGCGGATACGGCCGCGGCGAGCTGTTCCCGCGTTCGGACATCGACCTGCTGGTGCTGGGCGAGCCGGACATCCAGCGCGGGGCCGAGGCGGCGCTTGCCCGCTTCTTCGCGCTGGCGTGGGACGCCGGCCTGCCGGTCGGCCACGCCGTGCGCTCGGCCGGCGAGTGCACCGCCGCGGCCGCCGACCAGACGGTGATGACCGCCCTGCTGGAGGCCCGCCCGCTGGTGGCCGACGCCGCCGCCCAGGCCGCGCTGGCGGCCGCCATCGCGCCCGAGCGGGTCTGGCCGCCGCGCGAGTTCTTCCTGGCCAAGCGCGAGGAACTGCGTGCGCGCCACCAGCGCCACGGCGATACCTCCGACAACCTCGAGCCGAACATCAAGGATGGCCCGGGCGGGCTGCGCGACCTGCATACGCTGGGCTGGATGTCGCTGCGCGCCTTTGGCGTGAGCGACCTGGACGCGGTGGTGGAGCTGGGCCACCTGGGCGTGGACGAGGCGGCGGCGCTGGCGCGCGAGCGCCGCGCGCTGGGCTGCCTGCGCTTCGGCCTGCACCTGGTCGCCGGGCGGCCGGAGGAGCGGCTCGGGTTCGACTACCAGAAGGCGCTGGCCCAGCGGCTGGGGCTGGAGGACGACGCCCACAGCCTTGCGGTCGAGAAGATGATGCAGCGCTTCTACCGCAGCGCGGCCATCGTGCGCCGGATCAGCGACCGGCTGCTGCAGCGCTTCGAGGAAACCTTCGAGGGCGAGGCGGCGGCCGAACGGCTGGACCCGGATTTCGAGCTGCGTCGCGGTTACCTGGCCGCCTCGGCGACCTACTGGCCCGAGGGCGACCTGCGCGAGGTGCTGGCGCTGTTCTCCACCTGGGCGGCACATCCGCAGGTGCGCGGCCTGCATTCGCATACCGCCCGCGCCCTGGCCGAGGCGCTGGTGCGGCTGCCGGCGTACACCGACGCCGGCCCCGCCGCGCGCAGCCGCTTCATGGCCCTGCTGCGCGGTCCCCGCCCGGTCGACACGCTGACCCGCCTGGCGCGCCTGGGCGTTCTGGGCCAGTACCTGCCCGCGTTCGCCCAGGTTTCCGGGCGCATGCAGTTCGACCTGTTCCACGCCTACACGGTGGACCAGCACACGCTGATGGTGTTGCGCAACGTCGCCGGCTTCGCCAGCGGCGTGGCCGACGAGCGCTTCTCCATCGCCCACGAGGTCTGGCCGCGCCTGCGCAAGCCCGAGCTGCTGCTGCTGGCCGGCCTGTTCCACGACATCGCCAAGGGGCGCGGCGGCGACCATTCCGAGCTGGGCGCGGTGGATGCGCGCGCGTTCTGCGCCGCGCACGGTCTCAGCGAATCGGACACCGGCCTGGTGGCGTGGCTGGTCGAGCAGCACCTGCGCATGTCGGTCACCGCGCAGAAACAGGACATCGCCGACCCGGAAGTGGTGCGCCGCTTCGCGACCCTGGTCGGTGACCGCGAACGCCTGGACTACCTCTACCTGCTGACCTGCGCCGACATCGCCGGCACCAGCCCCAAGGTCTGGAACGCGTGGAAGGACCGGCTGCTGGCCGACCTCTACCTGGGTACCCGGCGGGTGCTGCGTGAGGGCCTGGAGAATCCGGTCGACGTGGAGGCGCGGGTCGAAGAGGCGCGCGCGGAGACCCGCTCCCTGGTGCGCGCACTCGGATACGACGACGCCACCATCGACCGCCAGTTCGCGCAGATGCCGGACGAGGGCTTCCTGCGCTTCCGCCCGGAGCAGCTGGCCTGGCAGGCCGCTTCGCTGGTGGAGGTGCGCATGGGCGAGACCCAGGTCGCGGTGCGGCGGATCGCCGGCACCGGCAGGGCGCTGGAAGTGTTCGTGCATTCGCCCGACCGCGACGGGCTGTTCGCCGCGATCGTCGCCACCCTGGACCGCCATGGCTACGGCATCCACCAGGCGCGGGTGCTGATGGGTCCCAACGGCACGGTCTTCGACACCTTCGAGGTGCTGCCGGCCGACGGGTTCGCCAGCGACGACCCGGCGCAGCTGGAGCTTGCCCTGCGCCAGGCCCTGTCCGGCGAGCTGCGCCAGGTGCGCGCGCCGCGCCGGGCCACGCCGCGCCAGCTGCGCCACTTCCGCTTCCCGCCGCGGGTGGAGTTCAACGCCACCGCCGATGGCCGGCGCAGCCTGCTGGGCCTGGTCTGCCCGGACCGTCCGGGGCTGCTGGCCGAGGTGGCGCTGGCACTGCGCGCCTGCGGGCTGCGCGTGCACGACGCGCGCATCGCCACCTTCGGCGAGCGCGCCGAGGACATCTTCCAGATCACCGACGAACACGACCGGCCGCTGGACGACGCCGCGCAGGAGGCATTGCGCGCGGAGCTGCGGAACCGGCTGGACCCCGAAAGCACAGGAGCTGCACGCTGATGGCAACGACGCCCAAGACCAAGAAGACCCCCGAGGCCCGCAAGGCCGCCGCGCCGCGCAAGCGCGCCGGCGTGGCCACCGAGAAGCCCGGGCTGGCCGAGCTGCGGTTCTCGATCGAGGACGCGTTCGAGCGCCGCGCCAGCCTGACCCTGGACGAGATCGACGGTTCCACCCGGCCCCTGGTCGAACGCGTGGTCGGTGGCCTGGAGAGCGGCGAGTTCCGCGTGGCCGAGCCGGATGGCAACGGCGGCTGGCAGGTCAACGAGTGGCTCAAGAAAGCCGTGCTGCTGTACTTCCGGGTCAACGACATGGTGGTGATGGAAGGCGCGCCGGGCCCGTTCTGGGACAAGGTGCCGCTGCGCTTCGACGGCTACGGCGAGGCCGAGTTCCGCAAGCTCGGCGTGCGCGTGGTGCCGGGCACCGTCGCCCGCCGCGGCACGTATTTCGGCAAGGACGTGGTGCTGATGCCGAGCTTCGTCAACATCGGCGCGCACGTGGGCGAGGGCACCATGGTCGATACCTGGGCCACGGTCGGTTCCTGCGCCCAGGTCGGCAAGCACTGCCACATCTCCGGTGGCGCCGGCATCGGCGGCGTGCTCGAGCCGCTGCAGGCCAGCCCGACCATCATCGAGGACCACTGCTTCATCGGCGCGCGCTCGGAGGTGGTCGAGGGCGTGGTGGTCGGCCACCACAGCGTGATCGGCATGGGCGTGTTCATCGGCCAGTCCACCCGCATCTACAACCGCGCCACCGGCGAGATCAGCTACGGCTTCGTGCCGCCGGGCAGCGTGGTGGTGTCCGGCTCGCTGCCGGCAGCCGACGGCAGCCATTCGCTGTACTGCGCGGTGATCGTCAAGCAGGTCGACGCCAGGACCCGCGCCAAGACCAGCATCAACGAACTGCTGCGCGGGTGAGGGAAGTGCGCCGTTGCTGCCATCGGCAGCAGCGGCGTCCCTGGACGCGCGGCCATGGAGGTCGCGCAGGACGACCGGCCGCCCGCCGTGCCGCCATGGACGGCAACCCCGTTCCGGAGTATTCGCAATGACCACCCTCTACGGCCTGAAGAACTGCGACACCTGCAAGAAGGCGACCAAGTGGCTGGACCGCTTCGGCGTGCCGTACACCTTCGTCGACTACCGCGAGCACAAGCCCTCGCCGGAGACCCTGGTGGAATGGGCGGGCAGGGCCGGCTTCGATGCGCTGGTCAACAAGTCCTCCACCACCTGGCGCCAGCTGCCGGAAGCCCGCAAGTCGCCGGGCAGCGAGGCGGAGTGGAAGCTGCTGCTGCGCGAGCACCCGCAGCTGGTCCGCCGTCCGGTGGTGGTGCGCGAGGATGGCGGTTTCAGCCAGGGCTTTTCCGACAACGGCTTCAAGAAGCTGTTCGGCGTTGGCTGAGCGCGCCCGCGGACTTGCGCCGCACGTTCCCGGCTTCCACCCCACAACATGGACAGGTGCATGAGCGAAGTGCTGGACCTTGCGTGCGAGCTGATCGCGCGGCCCTCGGTAACGCCCGACGACGCCGGCTGCCAGGCATTGCTCGCCGGTCGCCTGCAGCGGGCCGGCTTTGCCTGCGAGCACCTGCGTCACGGCGAGGTCGACAACCTCTGGGC
>JBQGEI010000344.1:0-2004 GCA_052039535.1 Pseudoxanthomonas sp. | reverse complement strand
TTCATCGACACGCCGAGGCCGGCGATGATGTTGGTGCCGTGGCCGGTGGTGGAGGCCTGGGCCACGTGGCGCACCGGCGCGTACTGGGTGCCGGTGTAGTACTCGGTGATCCACACGATCAGGCCGGTGAGCACCAGGCCGACCAGCGCGCAGCCGTAGATCGCCGTGGCCCCGTGGCTGTTGTCGCCCATCAGCGCGGTGGTGATCGGCCAGAACGCGATGGCCGCCAGCACGCCGGAGACGATCACACCCTTGTACAGCGCCCCCATGATCGAGCCGCCGTCGCGTACCTTGACGAACAGCGCGCCGATGATCGAGGCGATGATCGAGGCCCCGCCCAGCACCAGCGGGTAGAGCACGCCGTTGGGGCCCACTTCGGCGGCCATCAGGTAGCCCAGCAGCATGGTCGCGATGACCGTGACCGCGTAGGTCTCGAACAGGTCCGCCGCCATGCCTGCACAGTCGCCGACGTTGTCGCCGACGTTGTCGGCGATCACCGCCGGGTTGCGCGGATCATCCTCCGGGATGCCGGCCTCGACCTTGCCCACCAGGTCCGCGCCCACGTCCGCACCCTTGGTGAAGATGCCACCGCCCAGGCGCGCGAAGATCGAGATCAGGGAGGAGCCGAAGGCCAGTCCGACCAGCGCGTGCAGGTTGTCCGACAGCGACAGCCCCATGCGCTGCAGCAGCGCGAAGTAGCCGGCCACGCCGAGCAGGCCCAGGCCGACCACCAGCATTCCAGTGATGGCCCCGCCCCGGAACGCCACGTCCATCGCCAGCCCCAGCCCGCTGCGCGCGGCCTCGGCGGTGCGCACGTTGGCGCGCACCGACACGTTCATGCCGATATAGCCGGCCAGCCCCGAAAGCAGCGCACCGATGGCGAAGCCGAAGGCGGTAGGCCAGCCGAGGAAGATCCCGACCAGCACGAACAGCACCACCCCGGCGATGGCGATCGTCAGGTACTGGCGGTTGAGGTAGGCACGGGCCCCTTCCTGGATCGCCGCGGCGATCTGGCGCATGCGTTCGTTGCCTGCAGGCCGCGCCAGGATCCAGCGTGCCGAGATGATGCCGTAGACGATTGCGAGGACGGCGCAGACAAGCGCCAGCGACAAGCCGTGTTGTTCCAGCATGACCCCTCCCGAGGTATATGGATGCCGTCCGACCGGGGTCGAACAGGGAGGGAACACGCCTGGCGAGCCATGAAGCACTGGAACGGACCCGTGACCGAGACGCGTCGCACCGTGTTCGACTTTCCGTGGAGTGGGCCGAGTATGACCACACCGGAGCGGTGAAGGCCACACGGCGTTCATCCGCCCCGAGGCAGGCTGCACTCCCCCGATCGCCGTTGACCCCGATGAAACGCGACCTCCGTCCGGTTTCCGCCGCCGCTGCCCCTTCGCGCAGCGGCCTGGCCTTCCGCCAGGCCTTCTGGCTCGCCGTCCTGGCTACCGCGCTGGCTGTGGTGGTGCCGCTGCGCGCCGAAGAGCCTGCCGCCCGTGTGGGCGCGCCGCAGGCGCCGGGTGCGGTGCATACCGTCCGCCAGATCCCCGAAGCCTGTGTACGCATCGAGGGCCGGTACGCCGAGCCTGGCGCCGCCACCCCCTATGCAATGCAGGTAGTGCCGACCGGCGGCAATTGCCAGGCCCGGGCGCGGTATGTGGACGCCGCCAAAGCGAAGCCTTCGGCGGCCACGGGCTGGACCCTGGGTGACGTGATCCGTATTCCCGAGTTCCGCTGCCCCGGCCGCGATGCGGTGGTGCAGGTGTGGCGCAAGGCCGGCGGCGTGCTGCCGGCGCGCGACGGCCAGGGCCAGGCCCGGGTCTACCTCGAGCAGGGTCGCCAGCAGGCCGCGGCGGCCGGTGGCTCGCTGCCGCAGTTCACTGCGGTACTGCAGGTGCCATCCGGGCGCTGCGGCTGACAGCGCAACCCGGCGCAGAGCGGTCGCTCCAGCCACAGCGTGCGCGGGGCCGCGGCGTGCCCCGGGCTCAGGGCGCCGCCAGGCAC